>NZ_MWJN01000230.1:0-2018 GCF_002027145.1 Microbispora sp. GKU 823
CGGCCCGGCGTGAGCCGTACCGGGAACCAGCAGAGCCAGCCCACCGACACCACCCGCCGTCAGCAGGGCACGGCGGGACCTCATGGATGAACTCATTTCGGGACTCCTCAGACGGCCAGGTTGCCGGTGGTGATGACTCGGGGCCCCGCCGCCGGGGCAGTACGGGTGACGCCCTCTTCGGCGCAGCCCGTGTGCAGGAGGTGGGAGTCGCCGCCGAAGGCGGCGTCCGCGAGCGTGATCGCGCCACCGCGGAACCGCGCCCCGACGGCGGAGTAGCGGTTGACGCCGCTCGTGATCGCGACGTGCGCGGTGCCGCCGTCGCCGGTCGAGCTGACGTAGTCGCCCAGCTCCCACCGCACCGGTGCGCCGTCGGCGCGGGACAGCAGCGCCTTCTCACTGTTGGTCCCCTCGACCACGGCGCCCCCGCCGATCGAGATCCGCTGCTCGCGGACCGCGGACAGGCGGATGCCGGTGTCGGTCAGCCGCCCGCCGGACACGACGACCTCGGCGGCTCCGATCAGCAGCGGCGCCGCGCCGGCGGTCCCCCTGACGACGGTGTCGGTGAGGTGGACGGGGCCGGACCCGCGCATGACCGCGCCGTTCACCCCGGTGAAGACGCACCGGACGAAGTGGACGGGGTTCGTCACCGGGGTCTGGACGACGACCTGCCCCTCGGGGAGGTCGAAGCTGCAGTCCTCGATGACGTTCGGCCTGCCGGACCGCGCGGAGCGCTGCGCGACGGCGAACGTCCTGGCCGAGCAGCCGCGCATCTGGACGCCGTCGGCGTTGACCGTCAGCGTGCCGCCGGGGTCGAAGGTGGAGCGCGGGATCACCTTGACGTCCTCCAGCGTCAGGTCGGTGATCTTGGTGTTGGCCGTGAACCAGGAGCAGACGTGCCGGCGTACGGTGATCCGCTTCGCGCTGATCCCCCACTGCGCGCCCGAGTTGGCGATGTCCATCAGGCCGGAGTTGCCGGTGAACACCAGGTCGTGCTCGTACTGCCCGTGGGTGGTGAACGGGTTGCCGCCCGCGTCGTCGCCGTCTCCGTGGCAGTTCTCCACCACGCAGTAGGCCGACGCGGTCAGGTCGTTGAGGTGGCGGGCGTTGGAGGTGTGGCAGTCCACCACGTGGCCGTACAGGCAGTAGATCTGCTGGGTGAGGTAGCCCGCGCCGCCGTAGAAGACCGTCGGCGGGTTCTTCAGCGTGCAGCTCTCGGTGCGGAAGTAGGTGCACCAGCGGCGCATGACGACCGGCCACCAGGTGAGGGAGGCGTCGATGCCCGAGACGTCGCACCAGGCGGCGTACTCGTAGGCCACCGGGTGCGAGCCGGTGTACTCCCGGTCGTCGGGCAACTCCCCGTTCTTCGGCCCGTCGTACGGCGGGGCGCCGACGAAGACCATGTTCCTGACGTGGACCCGCTCGACCGGCTTCACCCTGGTCCAGGTGATCACGCGGCCCTTGTCGAGGTCCCAGCCGTTCTGGTAGTTCACCCGGATGCGGGACCCGTCCACGATCTCGGTGACCTGCACCATCTTCTGCAGTTCCCGCTCGTCGCGGCCGGAGAGGTTGTTCACCACCGCCGTCCACCACTGGCCGACCTTGAACTTCGACGAGTCGCCGACCTCGAACACGTCGGCCAGGTCGGGCATCGGGGCGCTCAGGGTGTGCTCGACAACCGTGCCGGTGACCTCCCCGCGGAAGAACATCACGGCGCCGAACGGGTTGTCGTGCGTGTTCTTCTCGATGCCGTCGGTGCGGACGGTGTGGCCGCCGAAGTCGAACTCCAGATTCGAGCGGGTGTACTTATGGCGCTTGACGAACAGCAGGTCGGTGTGGGCCTCGATCCGGTGGATGGACGGGTCGTTCACCATCGCGTCCAGCGCGGCGTCCGCCGGCGCGTCGTCGCCGAACACCCCGAACCTGCGGAAGTCGCCCACGCCGTCGTGGACCTGCACCCACCGGCCCGCATCCGGCCCACCCAGGACCGTGCCGCCGTTGGCGGTCGCGGTCGAGTCCGC
>NZ_MWJN01000231.1:0-2011 GCF_002027145.1 Microbispora sp. GKU 823
CGTGGTCGTGACAGCGCCCCCACACCCACCACATGCCCCGCATCCACGCACCACGCCGCCAACGCCTCCAGCAGGAACGTCTTACCGATCCCCGGCTCCCCGCTCACCGCCGCGAAACCCACCCCACGCCGTGCCACCGACCCCGCCAACGCCACCAGCTCACCCAACACCCCCTCACGCCCCCGCACCGCAGGCTGCGCCGGGGCGGGCGTCACGAGCACCTGCGAGGACTCCTCGACGGACTCGAGCACCACGGAAGGGGGCGCCGGCGTCAGCGACTCGACCTGCCGGAGGATGTCGTCTTCCAACGCCCGCAGTTCCGGCCCGCAGGGGACGCCAAGCTCCTTGGTGAGCGTGTCCCCGGCGTTGCGCACCACGGCGAGCGCGTCGGCCTGACGCCCGGTGCGGTACAGGGCCAGCGCGAGCAGGCACCACAACCGCTCCCGCAACGGACTGGCCACCGTCTCGGCCTCCAGATCCGCGATCACCGCCTGCGGCCGGCCCAGATCCAGCAACGCCTGCGCACGCCGCTCCACCGCCACCAACCGCAACTCCCGCAACCGGCTGACCTCCGTCAGCGCCCACGGCTCATCACAGAACTCCCCCATACGGCGAGCCCCGCCACAGCCCCAGCGCCTCCTCCACCGCCCCCAGCGCCTCAACCGGCGACAGGAACTCCGCCCGCCGCACCAACTCCGCGAACCGGACCGCGTCCACCTCCCGCGTCACCAGCGCATACCCCGGCGGCCGTCCCACCAGGACCCGCGGCCGGCCACGCGCGGGCCGATCCGGCTCGATCGCCCTGCGTAGATGCGACACATACGACTGCACCGTCGCCAGCGCACTCACCGGAGGCGCGTCCCCGTACACGTCCTCGATCAGGGTCCTCGTCGAAACGACGGCCCCCTGTGCCACCAGCAGCCGGGCCAGCACGGTCCGCTGACGCGGCCCGCCCACATCGACGGGGTTTCCCCTGGAGTCGTGGACCTCCACAGGGCCCAGAACACAGAACTCCACTCGTACCTCCTCGGTTCCGGCCCGGTTGACACGACTTCCCGCGGACGCCCGAAAGAGTCCGGCGTGGTACGCCGGCGACCGGTCCATGAGGATCGCTTCGTCAGGGCCGCCGAACTGCCGCGGTCGCGACGGTAGGCCGCGGCGAGGCGCCCCCTCGTCCGCTTTCTGGGTGATTCATGATCCGCCGTCTGATTGATTGGTCGTGCCGGGCCGGCCGCCGGACCGGGCCGCGGACGATCGCGACGGGCCCGGCCCTCGGTGAGGAGCCGTGCGGCATCACGAACGGCCGAGCAGGGGGGGCGTCCGCGCGCCGCCGGCCACGCGCCGCCGAACCTGCGGGGCGATGCGGAATCCGCAGCGGTCGTCGCACGGTCCACCCCGCCGTCCTGGCCCGGTGCCGCCACCAGGTGAGCCCCGTTCGCTCCGCGGTCTGTTCGAGGGCGGACAGATGCTCGGCGGCACGGAGGTGGTCGCCCATGGCGGAGGCGAGCAGGGCCAGGTACCAGTCGACGGGTCCGGCCATGGCCCTTCCCAGCCCCGTCAGGATCCGCCCGCTGTACGGCAGCAGCGCGGAGTAGGTGTCGCGGCAGGCGGGGGCGTCGCCGACGGCGGCCTGGGCCGCCCCCTGCAGACAGGTCGTGCTCAAGGGCGACCAGTCGCACGCAGGCGCGCG
This sequence comes from Microbispora sp. GKU 823, assembly GCF_002027145.1. NCBI lineage: Bacteria > Bacillati > Actinomycetota > Actinomycetes > Streptosporangiales > Streptosporangiaceae > Microbispora > Microbispora sp. GKU 823. The sequence goes on from NZ_MWJN01000231.1 coordinate 1,691, forward strand.
CCACCCTTCGGCAGCCAGCACGCGCGCTTCCATGCGGCGTCCCAGGACGGACAGGTGCAGCACCCGGGCGGCGTGAGCCAGCGATGGGTTGACGCACTGGATCGCGCCGATGAGCGGGCCGGCGCCCTCCATACGGCCCGCGCAGTACGACAGCAGCAACCGTCCGGTCGCCACCACCGCCGTCTCCTCTCCGCCCAGGTGGCGGGCCTGTCGCGCGGCCTGGCCGTACGCCGCCCTGGCTTGATCGAATCGGCCGTCGAGGGCGAGGCGGTTGGCCTGCCAGAGGGTGTGCTGGAAGCGTGGCCAGGGCAGGGGCAGGCG
>NZ_MWJN01000232.1:0-1989 GCF_002027145.1 Microbispora sp. GKU 823
GCTTCACGACCGGCTCACGACCGGTTCACGACGGGGCTGCAGACCGGCGCAGGGTCGGGCGTTCGACGCGGCGGGCGTGGGCGTGGCTGTGGGCGTCACGGTGACGGGCCGCTTGCCGGGATCCACGGACGGCCGGGGCGCTGGGCGGTCCTGCTTGCCGTCCTTCTTCTCGTCCTTCTTCTCGTCCTTGTTCACGTCGACGGAGCGGTCCACGTCGCGCTTGTCCACCTGCGGGGAGACCGTCGTCTTGTTGTCCCCCTCCTGGCCGTCGCGGTTGATCTCGACCGTTTCGGGCGTGTCCTGCAGTGCGGCCAGCTGGTCCTGGTCGGCGTGCTGCAGGGCGGAGACGCTGTCGTTCTGCCAGTTGTACGGCAGGGCGGCCGAGTCCGTCGTCTCCTTCTGGAACGGGACGAGGACCAGCGTGAGGTCGCGCATCAGGAACTGGTGCTGGCGCTGCTGCTCCCGCAGCCGCTGGTTGTGCCGGTGCGCGTTCTTCTGGCGGTTGCGCTGGCCCCGGGCGTGCGGGTGGCCGAACCGGACGAGGCCGTGCTGCGCGGACATCGTGGCGGCCCCCGCCGGAGCCGCGACGAGAGGAGCACTCGCGATCACGGCGCCGCCGGCGAGGACGGCGCCGATCGCGAGGATCCCGGCGACGCTCGTGCTTTTTGCCATTTCGTTTTCCCCCTAGAAAAACCACAGGAACAGCCACCGTGCTTACCGATCTCGGAGTTTCCGCGCAGATCACCGGACAAACGAGCTAAGACCCGGTCTTTCCCTTCCCCTACGCATTGTTGAGGCCGCCGCAGGTTTAAATGTCCGCCTTATCAGAGAAATGTCCTGACACCGCCCGATGTCGCCGCTGTACCGTCGCGAAGTGAGGGCGAGGCGGGTCAGGGTACGGCTCAGGCATGACCTCAGCACGGGACGAACTGGCGGGGCTCGACCCCTTCGACATCTTCGACACCGAGGCGGCGCGGCTGGACCGCTTCTTCTCCTCCCTCGACGAGGACGGCTGGAACCGCCCCTCCCGGTGCGACGGCTGGACGGTGCGCGACGTGCTCGCACACCTGGCCGGCGAGGAGTTGTACAACCACGCGTGCCTGGACGACGACATCGACGGGTTCTACGAGCTGCTCGAACACGAGGGCGTGCGCGGCGGCTTCGACGGCTTCAACGAGTGGTGCGTGCGCAAGCGGCACGGCCTGCCGGTGGAGCAGGTGCTCGACGAGTGGCGGACCAAGAACAGGGAGACCCGGAGGCGGATGCGCGCCCTCGGCCGCGACGGCACGCTCCACACGTCGGCCGGCCCCTACCCGGCCGGTCTCCAGACCTTCCACTACGACTCGGAGTACGCCACGCACGCCGACGACGTGGGGGCTCCGGTGACGGCGGACGAGGCCGGCGACCGCCTCGGCTGGCGGGTCCGGGTCGGCGAGTTCGTGCTGGAGGAGCAGGGGTCCAAGGCGCGGATCGAACACGCCTGCGGCCGGTTGCAGGTGCGGGTCGACGACGGCCTGACCGCAGATCTCTCCCCCGAGGAGTTCGTCGAGGCGACGGTCGGCCGTCTGCCCGCCGGGCATCCCCTCGACGCCCGCGTCCGGGGCGCGCTGCGCTGCCTCGCCTGAGTTCCCGGCTGAGTTTCCAGCAAAAGAGACACGCCGGCGCCCCAGCGGGCGCCGGCGTGCGGGACATAACGGATCGGAGCGTGCCCTCGGCACCGGTGGTAATAAGACGCTCGTCCGGCGCCCCGGCGGGACCTGCTCCCACGACCCGGTACGCCCGGGAGCGCGCCGTACGGGCAGGGCCGCGCGCACGGTCACGGCACTCGTGTTGTCAGCACCGGCGGTGACGGGCACGGCCGAGTTCCGGCTCGCGGCCCCGCCTCCCACTGCGCCTCCCACGCGGCACCGGTGGGGCAGGCTGACCGGACGCCCGCGGCCGGGCGGCCGGGTGCGACCGCCGGGCCGGCGGTCGGCGGCGCGCGCGACG
>NZ_MWJN01000233.1:0-1946 GCF_002027145.1 Microbispora sp. GKU 823
ACCACCGCCCACATCCCTGAGTCGGCGTTCCGCCGACGCGATCGCGCTTGCGCAGCACGCCGAGCGCCGGGACCCTCACCCAGTCCCCTTCCCCCACCCAGAACGTCCCGCCCGCCTGATCGGTCGTCCGGAACCGCAGCGGCACCGTTGACGCCGACTTCGGCGCCGTCGCGGTGGTGCCAAACCGGCGCCGTCAGGCGGGCGGGGCCACGGCCGCATCCCCCGTCCCTCAGGAGGCCCCTGTGCCGCGGTCATCGTCCGACTCGGCGTCTCTTCTCCAAATGCGAGGAATCGTCAAACAGTTCCCCGGCGTGCGCGCCCTGAACGGCGTCGACCTCGACGTCCGCGCGGGGGAGGTGCACTGCCTGCTCGGCCAGAACGGCGCCGGCAAGTCCACGCTGATCAAGACTCTGGCCGGCGCCCACCAGCCCGACGAGGGGACCATCGTGTTCGACGGCACGGAGGTCCGCCTGGCGGGCCCGACGGCCGCGATCCGGCTCGGCATCTCCACCATCTACCAGGAGCTCGACCTGGTCGACGGCCTGAGCGTCGCCGAGAACGTGTTCCTCGGCCACGAGCCGGCCCGGCTCGGGTTCGTCAGCAGGGGAGAGGCCAACCGGATCACCCGCGAACTGCTGGCCGGGCTCGGGCACGGCGAGATCCGCCCGACGACCGAGGTGGGCCGGCTGTCGCCGGCCGCCAAGCAGGTGGTGAGCATGGCGCGGGCGCTCTCGTACGACACTCGGCTGATCGTCATGGACGAGCCGTCGGCGGCCCTGGCCCACGACGAGGTGACCAACCTGTTCCGGATCATCCGCGAACTGACCGCGCAGGGCGTAGCGGTGATCTACATCTCGCACCGGCTGGAGGAGATCCGGGAGATCGGCGACCGGGTGACGGTGCTGAAGGACGGCCGCACGGTCGCGGTCGGGCTGCCGGCCAAGGACACGCCCACCTCGCAGGTGGTCGCGCTGATGACCGGCCGCGAGGTCGAGCACGTCTTCCCGCCCCGGCCCCGCCCCGGCAGTCATGACGACCGTCCCGAGATCCTGCGCGTGGAGAAGCTCACCGTGCCCGGCCGCGTGACCGACGTGTCGTTCACCGTACGGGCCGGGGAGATCGTCGGGCTGGCCGGGCTCGTGGGGTCGGGCCGCTCGGAGATCATCGAGGCGATCTACGGAGCTCGCCGCGCGGAGGGCCGCGTGGTCCTGAACGGCGCCCCGGTGCGCGGCGGCAGCCCCAGCCGCGCCGTACGGGCCGGCATGGGGCTGGCCCCCGAGGAGCGCAAGGCCCAGGCACTGCTGCTCGACCAGAGCGTCATGCGCAACATCTCCCTGAGCAGCCTCGACCGGTACGCCAGGTTCGGCTGGCTGAACCGCGGCCGCGAGGCGTCCGACGCCCGGCGCCAGGTCGAGGACCTCGACATCCGGCCGCCTCACCTGGACCGGCCGATCAAGAACCTCTCCGGCGGCAACCAGCAGAAGGCGGTGCTGGCGCGCTGGCTGATCAACGGCCGCAAGTTCCTGCTGCTCGACGAGCCGACCCGGGGGGTGGACGTCGGCGCCCGGGCGGAGCTGTACGCCGTCATCCGGAGGCTCGCCGACGAGGGGATCGGCGTGCTGCTGGTCTCCAGCGAGGTGCCCGAGGTGCTCGGCCTGGCGGACCGGGTGCTGGTCGTCCGTGAGGGCCGCGTGATCCACGAGAGCGATGCCCGGGACCTCGACGAACACCACGTCCTCGACATGATCATGGAAGGAAGGCCGGCGTGAGCGACTCTGTGACGCCCGCGGTGGAGGAACAGGCGACCCCCCGGGCACGATCCGGCGGATTCGCCTCTGGAACGATGGCCGGCCGGCTCGGCGGGATCCCGCATCTGGGTCTGGTCGCGGCGCTGGTGCTGCTGGCGATCGTGGGCCTGGTGACCCGGCCGGAGAACTTCGCCACGT
>NZ_MWJN01000234.1:0-1933 GCF_002027145.1 Microbispora sp. GKU 823
CCAATGCGACCCGGCGTTCCATTTGCACTCCTCTGTGATGGTTTGGGAGTAAGAAGGTTAGAGAACGAGGTTTCCGGTGGTCTCGAACCCGGGGGCCGTCCGGCGGCGCCGTCCGGGAGACGCCCTCCTCGACGCAGGAGGTGTGCTGGAGCAGCGAGCCGTCGCCGAAGGCGGCCCCGGCGAGCGTGACCTTCCCGCCCGACAGGCGGGCGCCGACCGCCGAGTACACGTTCTTCCCGGTCTCGACCGCGACGTGGGCCGTGCCCGCGTCGTTCGTCGTGCTCCGGTAGTCGCGCAGTTCCCACTGGACGGTCCCGCCCGCGTCCGCGCGGGACAGCAGCGCCTTCGCGCCGTTCGTCCCCTCGACCACCGCACCGCCGCCCACGTGGATCCGCTGGTCCTTCTTGCCCGACAGCCGGATGCCGGTGCCCGACAGCCGCCCGCCCTGGATCCGTACGAGTGAGGCGGCGACGGGCAACGGCCGGCCGCCCTCCTTGCCGAGCAGGGTGCTGTCGACCAGGTGCAGTTCTCCCGCGCCGTTGCAGGCGTTACCGTCCAGGTTCGACAGCACCGACCGCACGATGTGCACGGGCGAGGTGACCGAGGACTGCACGATCTCCGAGCCGGCGGCGAGGGTGAAGTCGCAGCCCTCGATGATGTTCGGCCGGGCCGACAGGGCGGACGACTGGGAGATGATCAGCTGGTCGTTCGCGGAGCAGCCCCGCATCTGGACGCCGTCGGCGTTGACCCAGATCATCCCGGAGCCCGCGAGCGACGGCTTCCCGATCACCCGCATGTCCTCCAGCGTCAGATCGGTGACCTTCACCCGGGCGACGAACCACGAGCAGACGTGCCGGCGTACGGTGATCCGCTTGGCCGCCGAGCCCCACGCCGCGCCGGAGTTGGCGAACGTCATCAGGCCGGAGTTGCCGGTGTAGACGAGGTCGTGCTCGTACTGGCCGTGGGTGACGAACGGCCCCTGGTCGTCCCCGTCGCCGTGGCAGTTCTCCACCAGCCCGTACGCCGAGGCGGTCCAGTCGTTGAGGTGCCGGGCGTTGGAGGTGTGGCAGTCGGCCACGTGGCCGTACAGGCAGTAGATCTGCTGGGTGAGGTAACCCGCGCCGCCCCAGGTGACGGACGTGGGGTTCTTCAGCGAGCAGGAGCGCGTCTGGAAGTAGGTGCACCAGCGGCGCATGACGACCGGCCAGAACGTGCCGGTGGCGTCGATGCCGGACACGTCGCACCAGACGGCGTACTCGTAGGCGACCGGGTGCGAGCCGGTGTACTGGTCCGCGCCCGCGCCGGTGAACACCATGTTCCTGACGTGCACGCGCTCGACCGGCTCGATCCTCGTCCAGGTGATCGACCGACCGGCCTTCAGCGTCCAGCCGTTGAGGTAGTTCACCCGGATGTGGGAGCCGTCCACGATCTGGGTGACCTGCACGAGCTTCTGCAGCTCGCGTTCCCACTGCCCGGCGCCCTTGCTCACCTCGGCCGACCACCACTGGCCGACCTGGAACTTCGACGAGTCGCCGACCTCGAAGACGTCCGACAGCTCCGGCATGTCGGCGGTGAGCGGCGCGGTAACCACCGTGTCGGTCACCTTGCCCCGGAAGAAGAGCACGGCCGCGAAGGGGTCGTCGTAGCCGGCCTTCTCGATGCCGTCGGTGCGGACGGTGTGGCCGCCGAAGTCGAACTCCAGGTTCGAGCGGGTGTACTTATGGCGCTTGACGAACAGCAGGTCGGTGTGGGCCTCGATCCGGTGGATGGACGGATCGTTCACCATCGCGTCCAGCGCGGCATCGGCCGGCGCGTCGTCGCCGAACACCCCGAACCTGCGGAAGTCGCCCACGCCCTCGTGGACCTGCACCCACCGGCCCGCATCCGGCCCACCCAGGACCGTGCCGCCGTTGGCGGTCGCGGTCGAGTCCGC
>NZ_MWJN01000235.1:0-1896 GCF_002027145.1 Microbispora sp. GKU 823
GCATCTGGGTCTGGTCGCGGCGCTGGTGCTGCTGGCGATCGTGGGCCTGGTGACCCGGCCGGAGAACTTCGCCACGTCCTCCAATTTGGTGAGCATCCTGGCGTTGGCCTCGACCATCGGGGTGATCACGGTCGGCATGACCTTCGTGATCATCGGTGGTGGCATCGACCTGTCGGTCGGGGCGTTGATGGCGTTGGCGTCGGTGTGGGCGACCACGCTGGCCACCCAGTCCTACGGGCCGGTCGTGATGATCGTTTGCGCGGTGCTGGTGGGCACCGGCGCGGGGTTGCTGAACGGGATCCTGATCTCCTACGGGCGGATGGTGCCGTTCATCGCGACGCTGGCGATGATGGTGGCGGGGCGTGGTCTGGCGCAGCGGATGTCCAACCAGCGCACGCAGCTGGTGCAGCCGGACAACTCGCTGATCGTCGATCTGTCCACCACGCGGGTGTTCGGGCTGCCGCTGCTGGTGTATGTGTTCGCGCTGGTGGTGCTGGTCGGCTGGGTGGTGCTCAACCGTACGACGTTCGGCCGGCGCACCTATGCGGTGGGCGGCAATCCCGAGGCGGCCCGTCTGGCCGGTATCGACGTGCGCAAGCACACGCTGATGCTGTACGCGCTGTCTGGTCTGTGCTGCGGGATCGCCGCGGTGCTGATCATGGCGCGGACCACGACCGGGTCGTCCACCCACGGCGACCTGTACGAGCTCGACGCGATCGCCGCCGTCATCATCGGCGGGACGCTGCTGAGCGGTGGCCGGGGCACGATCATCGGTTCGATCCTCGGTCTGCTGATCTTCACTGTGATCACCAACCTGTTCATCCTGAACGGTCTCAACACCGCCGACCAGCTCGTCGCCAAGGGCGCGATCATCGTCGTCGCCGTGCTGCTGCAGCGGCGCAGCCTCAAATCACGCACCTGAGAAACCACCACCTGTATTCCAAGGGAGAGTCATATGGACAAGAACCCCGGCCGCCGAGGCTTCCTGCTCGGCGGAGCCGTCCTCGGCGCGGGCGCCCTCGTCGCGGCCTGCACCAGCAACGAGCCCGCTGCGCAGGCGAGCGCGCCGGCCGCCGCCCCCGCGGCCGCGGCCACGGGCGGCAACGACGCCCCCGGCGAGAAGGTCGTCATCGGCTTCTCGGCTCCGGCCGCCGACCACGGCTGGATCGCGGCCATCGCCAAGAACGCGGCGGACGCGGCCAAGCAGTTCTCCGATGTGGAGTTCAAGCCGGTCGAGCCGACCAACGACATCAACCAGCAGATCTCGGCGGTGGAGTCGCTGATCCAGGCCAAGGTCAACGCGCTGGTGATCCTGCCGAACGACGGTCAGCAGCTCAACCAGGTCGCCCGGCAGGCGATGGACGCCGGTATCCCGGTGATCAACCTGGACCGTGTGTTCCCGGACAAGCTGTCGTACCGGACCTGGCTGGGCGGCGACAACTACGGCATGGGTGTGGCGGCCGGTCACTTCATCGGCAAGACGCTGAAGGACAAGGGCGTGTCGGACCCGGTGATCCTGGAGATCCAGGGCATCGCGACGCTGCCGCTGACGCAGGACCGCAGCAAGGGCTTCGCCGACGCGTTGAAGACCTACGGTTTCAAGGTGACGGCGCAGCAGGACGCCAAGTTCACGGTGGAGTCGGGCACGCAGGTGGCCAGCAACCTGCTGCAGGCGCACAAGAAGATCGACGCGATCTGGAACCACGACGACGACCAGGGCATCGGTGTGCTGGCCGCGATCAAGGAGGCCGGTCGTGACGAGTTCTTCATGGTCGGCGGCGCGGGCTCGGCCAACGCGATGCGTGACATCCAGGCCGACAACGGTGTGCTGAAGGCCACGGTCACCTACAGCCCGACGATGGCCGGCTCGGCGATCAAGCTGGCGCGACTGATCGC
>NZ_MWJN01000236.1:0-1833 GCF_002027145.1 Microbispora sp. GKU 823
CGGCCGTACCTGGTCCTGGAGTCCGACGAGGCGGACGTGACGGTCTCGACCACCGGGGCCGGGCCGGTCACCGCCGAAGACCTGGACATCGCGCGGCAGATCTTCAACGCCGCCGCGCGGTACCTGGCCGACTGCGAGCGCCTGCACGCCGAACACGCCCAGGCCACCGACTCGGCGGCCTAACGCAAGCGGGGCCGCTGGAAGCGGCAACTTCCGGCGGCCCCTCGGTCTCTCCCTGACTGCGCATCACAAGAGAGGAGTTCAGCTTATGCTCAAGCGCCTTCCCGGTGGCGAGGTACGCAACCTCGTGTCCACCACCCCCGACACGGCGGTCGTGTTCAAACCGGCCGTCGTCCAGACCCCGGCGATCCTCACCATCCTGGTCTTCCTCGGCCGCCTGGTCGCCGGGCTCGTCCGGACCCTCATCGTCCACCCCATCGCCGTAGCGGTGCTCGCCGTGCCCGGAGTGATCTGGGTCCGCTACGGCTGGCCCGTCGCGGTCACCGCCGTCACCATCCCGCTGTCGCTGTTGTTCGGCTGGGTGCTGGCCGACCGGGCATCGTTCGCCCGCTGGATCGGCTGGCGGCTGCTGGCCTTCTGGCGCCGGTTCTGGATCTACCGGCGGCACTGGCAACCGGTGATGATCGTGTCCGGGCTCGGCCGTCACCTCCAGGGCCGCGACTACCTGCCCCACCTGCTCCGGGTCGAGTGCGATGGCTGGGCCGACCGCATCACCGTGCGCATGCTGTCCGGGCAGGCCGTCAAGGACTGGGCCGACCGCACCGACCACCTCGCCCACGGCTTCGGCTCCCCCGCCTGCCGCATCAGCGTCGCCAAGGCCGGGCGGCTCGTGCTCACCTTCCCCCGGCGCGATCCTCTCGCCGAACCCCTGCCCGCCGTTCCTGTCCCGGATGTGGCGACGGTGGGGCCGGTGGAGGTCGGCCGGTGCGAGGACGGCACGCCCTACCGGCTCAAGGTCCACGGCACCCACGTCCTCATCGCCGGAGCGACCGGAGCCGGTAAAGGCTCGTGGCTGTGGTCGACCATCCGCGGCCTCCTCCCCGCCATGCGGGCGGGCCTCGTCCAGGTCTGGGCGCTCGACCCCAAACGCATGGAGTTGTCCTTTGGACGGGCGCTGTTCGGCTCCCGGTATGCGGCCGATCCGAAGGAGTGCGCCGACCTGCTCGACGAGGCCGTGAGCGTGATGCAGGAGCGGGCCGACCGGTTCGCCGGCCTCCGCCGCTCCCACACCCCCACCGTCGCTGACCCGTTCGTCCTGGTCCTCGTCGACGAGGTCGCTTTCCTGACCGCCTACCAGTCCGACAAGGGCCTGCGGCAGCGCATTACGGCGGCCCTGGCCACGCTCACCACGCAAGGCCGGGCGGTCGGCGTCGGCGTGATGGCCGCACTGCAGGACCCGCGCAAGGAGGTCATGAACATCCGCAACCTGTTCCCTGACAAGATCGCGCTCCGGCTGGATGAGTCCGAGCAGGTGGACATGGTGCTCGGCGACGGCGCACGCGACCGGGGCGCACTCGCCGACCACATCTCACCGGTCCCCAAGTTGGGCGCGGGCGTCGGCTACGTCCGGCTGGAGACCTCTCCCGACCCGGTGCGGGTCCGGGCCGCCTACGTCTCCGACGCCGACATTCGCCGGATGGTCGCCGAGTACGGCGGTCGAAGCGAGGCCGCATGAACGGTCTGGCGCACTTCCTCGACGGGCTGCGCTGCTCCATCTGCGGCGCGCTCAACGTCTTGTGGCTCGACCCCCTGCGCGGCCTGGTCGAGTGCCACGAATGCGGCCAGACCGCCCTCACCATCCCCGAGACCACA
>NZ_MWJN01000237.1:0-1795 GCF_002027145.1 Microbispora sp. GKU 823
GATCGCCGGCAGTCAGGATGCACGAAGCTGGAATGGTTCGAGCCCTCGGACGGAGCGCGGGTGCGCGTGCTCGCCTGGACCTGCAACTGCCTGGCCATGGTTTATGAGTTGTGCCAGGCGGGTGGACAGGGGTTCATTCGGCGTACCCTCCAGAACGAGGACGCCCCCGAGATCTGCGAGACCCACCGCTGGCCCCTCGCCCGGGCGCGTGAGGTCTGGGCGGCCTTGCTGACGGGAATGGCGCGGTGAGCCCGCGCGGTGTCCCCAACCGGCGGTCAGCGATCCGGGCTGTGGATCCAAAGAGCGGCAAACCCGCCAAAATCGTACTGTCAAGAGGAATAGACGGCATTTCGTCTAGGGGCCTAGACTCGGGTGCGCACCACCAAGGAGGAACCGTGCCACCGAGCGACCTGGACAAAATCGCCGCCATCGACGATCCCTACCTGCTGCTCCGGGTCGCCACCGAACGACTCAACACCGCCCAGCAAGAAGTCACCGAACTGGCACGCCTGCGCCGCCGCGTCATCCAGGAACTCCACGCCCAAGGCATGAGCTACGCGCAGATCGCCGAGAAGGCCGGCCTGTCCCGCGGGCGTATCCACCAGATCCGCCACACCGGCCCCGCCCCCGAAGGCGCGTTCCTCGGTGTCGGGACCGTCACCGTGGTGACCCCGCTGCGGCACGACGCCACGACCGGCCGCTCCATGGTCGCCCTGGACGACATGCGCGCTGGCAAGCGCCTGGAAGACCTCGCCCGGACCTTCGGCCTAACCGTCGCCACCGACAACGTCACCGTGGACGGGCAGATCGACCTCAACCGCCCAGGGCTGCTCGTCATCTGCGGCCCCCGCATGTCGGATGCCATGCGTGCCGCGTACGACGCCGACCCGGTCATCCACTGGGACCGCGACGACACCGGCTGGAAGCTCCTCGACACGCGCACCAGCCGGGAGTACCGCTCCGGCTCCCAACTCGACCCCGCCCAGCCGACCGACTCGGCCTTCCTCGGCCGCCTGCCCCGCCCGGACGGCAACGGGTCGTTCCTGGCCATCGCCGGTATCCACCCCAACGGTTCCCTCGGCGTCATCCACCTGCTCGCAAATGAGATCGCCACCTTGTGGGGGCAGGTCGGCGACCGCCGCTTCTCCTGTGTGGTCGGGGTCGAATACGACCCGCAAACGGGGGAACCAGTGCGGGCGGAACTGGCCAGCCCGCTCTACCGGCACGAGGACACCTGATGCGCGTCGCCTTCGCCAGCGAACCCGCCCATCCCGACCGGCCCAACGAAGACTTCATCGGCGCCACCGCCGACGCCGTCGTCCTGCTCGACGTGCCAGTATCCCGCCAGGTGTCACCTCGGCATGCTCGCACAGCGTGCGGTGGTACTCCCACACCCTCGGCTCCGCCCTGCTCGCCGAGATGACCCAAAGCGCCGGCCCCCTGCCCGAACTCCTCGCCCAGGGCATCAAGCACGTCACCTCACTGCACGACTTCACCTGCGACCTGACCCACGGCGGCTCCCCCTCCGCCACCGTCATCATGCTCCGCCAGACCGCCGACCACCTCGACTGGCTCGTCCTCGGCGACTCAACCCTCATCCTCGACACCGGCATACCTGAGCCGATCGTGATTTGCGACGACCGGCTAGAACAGGTCGCCGCACCCCACCGCGTACGCCTCGACAGCCTGCCCGGCGGCACACCCGAGCACGCCGAAGCCCGCCGCGAGTACGTCGAAACCCTCGGCACCTATCGCAACCGCGACGGCGGCTTCTGGGTCGCCTCCACCGACCCCC
>NZ_MWJN01000239.1:0-1547 GCF_002027145.1 Microbispora sp. GKU 823
GGAGATCACCCTTCCGGTACGGCCCATCGGGTCGGCCGCCGTCCCTCGGCCTTGACGCCGGGCAGGGTGGCGAGCATCCGGAACGCCGCCGCCCGCACCCGCGGCGGGGCGGGTGCCTGCGACAGCAGGGTTCCGGCCACATCGCTCAGCGCCCGGGTGCGTTCCGCACCTTGTAGGGAGCGGATGGGTTGCGGTCAGGCGTTCAGGAACTGGTGGAACTGCTTGTCGAACTCCCGCGGGTCCTTGCTCAGCGATGCCTTGACCATTTCGGTAAACTCGTCGGCTATCACCTCGGGCGCCTCGGCCTCGACACCGTCGAGGGTGATCCGTGCGACATCGGCGGGGTCCATCTTGGGCATGTCGTAGCCCTTCGTCATGTCGGTGTCGGCCATCGCAAGATGCACGGAGGTGACGAGCGTGCCCTGACCGGCCAGTTCCTGGCGCAGCGCTTTGCTCATGCTCCAGACGGCCGCCTTCGAGACCGCGTAGGCGCTGCTGCCGGGGAAGACGAACCAGGACGCCGAAGAGGCCATGTTCACGATCGCGCCCCCGCCGTTCGCTGCGAGGACCGGCGCGAAGGCACGGGCCATCGACAGCGTGCCCCAGAAGTTCACATCCAGCGCAGCGCGGACCGCCTGCAGGTCACCGAGCAGGGCGCCGCCTCCGATGCCGGCATTGTTGACCAGCAGGTTCACATCGCCCGCTACGCGGGCTGCGGCCACGACGGAGTCCGAGTCGGAGATGTCCAGGGCGAGGACCTCGACGCCGTCGAGATCGATGGACTCGGGACGACGGGCGGTCGCGTAGACCTTCGCGCCTCGCTCGACGAGTTGGGCGGCGAGGTGGCGGCCGATGCCGCGATTGGCTCCGGTGACGAGCGCAGTCGCTCCGTGAATGTTCATAAGACGTACGCTAGATCCTCACGTCAACGTGAGGATCAAGTCCGGACTGCACGGGAGGTGCCATGCGCATCGGAAAGGTGGCCGAACGTGCTGGAGTCAGCGTCCGTGCGCTGAGGTACTACGAAGAGCAGGGGCTCGTCATCGCCGACCGCAGCCTCAGCGGCCACCGCCAGTACCCCGAGTCTGCCGTTGAGCGGGTGAAGTTCATCCAGCTCCTCTACGCGGCCGGTCTGACCAGTAAGGCGATCCTGCAGATCCTCCCGTTCCTGGACACCCTCGTCGCGACACCGCAGATGACACGCCGACTCACGGACGAGCGTGCCCGTATCCGGGTCAAGATCGACGCCCTGACCAGGGCGCACGATCGACTAGAAGAGCTGATCCGCCTCGCCGCCGAGTACGAGAACTCTCCAGCGACGTGCTCGGCGAGCGCGGACGTCGCCGCATCGCACACGTCACCTCCGCGGCACTGACTGCAATGCGAGAGACTGTTCCGGCAGCGCTGGCAAGTAGACACCACAAGAACCGCTTCCCGGCCGAATTCATCCCGCCGGGACCTGGCGCCTCAACGGCGGCCGGGCCGGTGCTTAGCGGCGGCTGTCGCCCGGAACGACCATCCGCGCTACGCCGACTCCACCAGGCCCA
>NZ_MWJN01000024.1:0-97179 GCF_002027145.1 Microbispora sp. GKU 823
CCGTGACCTGGCGTGGAGCCGCCGTGGCAGCTGCCGGAACCGTTGCCGCACACGTCGCCGGCGTGGTGATCGGCGCGACCACCTGGGTGCCGCTGCCGGCCGAGTAACGGCCGTCGGTGTCGTGACCGGTCGAGCCGGGACGGTGCCAGTGACCGCCTCCGTGGTGGCCCCCGTGACCCCCGTGACCGCCGTGACCGCCGTGACCCCCGTGGCCGCCGTGACCCCCGTGGCCGCCGGAGCCGCCCACGGACGAACCGCCGCGGCAGCCCGAGAACGCCTCGCCGAGGACCGCGACGGAGTTGCCGCAGACGTTGATGGGCGCCGTGATCGGCGCGACCACCTGGTTGCCGCCCAGGATCGAGCCATGGCCGCTGGTGCGGTTGCCACCGGCGCGGACGCCGTCACGACCGCCGCCGACGAAGGCGCCGCCACGGCACCCCGCCGTGGCGTCGCCGAAGACGGCGATCGAGTTGCCGCACAGGTTGATCGGCGCGGTGATCGGCGCGACCACCTGGTTGCCGCCCCCGATGCTGTGCACCCCGCTGGTGCGGTTGCCGCCCGCGTTCCCGCGCCGTCCCGAGCCCTTGACCGCCGCGCCGCCCCGGCAGCCCGCGTCGGACCGGCCGATGACGGACACCGCGTTGCCGCAGGCGTTGATCGGGGCGTTGATCGGCGCCACCACCTGGTTGCCGCCGAGGATGCTGCCCGCGCCGGAGGTCCTGTTCTGCCCGGCGCCCACGCCCGCGCCCTGCGCGGTCGCGCCGCCCAGGGAGGAGGCCCGGGAGTCGCCGACGACCGCCACCGCGTTGCCGCTGATGTCGATCGGCAGGGTCACCGGGATGTCGACCTGGTTGCCGCCGAGCACCGAGTGACTGCCGTCGGTGTCGGCGAAAGCCGTACCGCTGCCAAGGGCCATGACGCCGGCGGCCAGAAACGCCGCGGAGGCCGAGCCCTTCGCCCACGTTCGCATGATGAATGCTCCTAGTGGTTCTTCTAGGGGGTTACCTGACAGCTCGCGACGCGTGTCCAGACCGCATGAGCACAGCGGAGCGGTGGACGTCACGAGGATGGGAGATTCCGCGTCACCCGCGGGAGCCTGCCGCTCGGGCACCACGAGCGAGGGCAGGCGTCGGCACCGGTCGCCGTACGACGGGGACCGGCACGAAGGCGGGATCAGTCAGGAGAGAAAGACGGGTCGTCCGCCGCTGTGCGGACCACCGGGGGAACAACCGCCGCCAGTGGGGCGGGCAGCTTGGTGAAGCGCGGTTCGAACACATCCCGCGCGACATCCCCGAACAGGATGTTTCCACCGCTCGACTGCGGGACCAGGCCCTGGTCTGCGGGCGCGTGGTCCGCGGTGGAGGGCGGAGGGAGCAGAGGCTTCGACTGGCTGGTGAGCCCGTCGACCGTGCGTCCCGCCATCGCCTCGGCGTTCACCGAGACGTCGTCCGCCGCCGTGGGGAAACCGTCGGTGCTCTTCCCGTGGGACTCGACCGCGCCCGGAGAGGGCGGCAGACCGAGGTCCGGACCTGAGAAACGATCGGGAAGAACCGACCCGGCGACGTCATGTGAGGGTGCGGTCCCGGCCACGGACGTCGCCGTGCCGAAGACACCGAAGATCACGCCGAGCAGCCATCCGGCGGCGATCAGCCCGCCGATGACCAGCAGGCGGCCCAGACGGGAGCCGGCCGCGAACCGCGCCATCCGGCTCCGCTCCGCAGAGCCGGGAGACGTGACGCGCACGCCGGGAACGGCGGCGGGCGAACTCGCCCTCCGCTGCTCCTGCGACGTGCGCGTCACGCGACCTCCCCAAACCGCTGAGTCAACAGTCCGCTGGGTCCACCCGGTGCGGATCCAACCCCCAACGGAGAGTTACTGTAGCGGCACGGCACGTGATCGCAAGGGCTTTCTCAGCAGTATTCGAGGAAACGGTCAAGGACCCGGACGCCAAACCGGAGCGAATCAACCGGAACGCGCTCGTCGACGCCATGGAACATCCCGGAGAAGTCCAAGTCTTCGGGAAGCCGGAGGGGCGCGAAGCCGTACCCGCTGATGCCGAGCCGGCTGAAGGCCTTGAGGTCGGTGCCGCCGCTGAGCGTGTACGGAACGGCCCGGGAGCCCGGGTCCTCCTCCTGCAGCGCGTCGGCCATCGCCTTGACCAGCGGGCCCTTGAAGGGGGTCTCGACCGCCACGTCGTGGTAGACGAACTCCCGGGTGACGTTCGGCCCCAGCAACTCGTCCACGGTCTGGAAGAACTCGTCCTCGTACCCCGGCAGGAACCTGCCGTCCACGTGCGCGGTCGCGATCTGGGGGATGACGTTCGCCTTGTAACCGGCCTGGAGCATGGTCGGGTTGGTCGTGTTGCGGAGAGTGGCGCCGATCATCCGGGCGAGCGGCCCGAGGGTGGCAACCGCCGCCTCCGCGTCCTCCGCCTTGACCTCCGTGCCGAAGACCTCCTCGAAGAACGCCTGCACGGTGGGCGTGAGCCGCACCGGCCACTTGTGGCGGCCGAGCCGGCCGACCGCCTCGGCGAGTTCGGTCACGGCGTTGTCGTCGTTGAGCATCGAGCCGTGCCCGGCCCTGCCCTTGGCGGTCAGGCGCATCCAGGCGATGCCCTTCTCCGCCGCCTCGATCAGGTACAGCCGGCCCTTCTCGGTGGTCACGCTGAAGCCGCCGACCTCGCCGATGGCCTCGGTGCAGCCCTCGAAGACCTCCGGATGCCGCCCGGCCAGCCACTGGGCGCCGTAGTGGCCCCCGGCCTCCTCGTCCGCGGTGAAGACCAGGACGACGTCCCTGGGCGGCCTGCGCCCCTCGCTCAGCCGCCGCCGCACGACGGCGAGGATCATCGCGTCCATGTCCTTCATGTCGACCGCCCCACGGCCCCAGACGCAGCCGTCGGCGATCTCGCCGCTCAGCGGATGGTGGGTCCAGTCCGCGGCGTCGAACGGCACCACGTCCAGATGACCATGGAGGACCAGGGCGTCCCTGCTCGGGTCGGTACCCTCGACCCGGGCGACCACGTTCGCCCGTCCGCGGTCGGACTCGAGGATCCTCGGCTCCAGGCCGACCTCCGACAGCTTTCCGGCCACGTACTCCGCGGCCTCGCGTTCCCCGGGCCCCGCGTTGTCCCCAGCGTTGACCGAGTCGATGCGGATCAGGTCGCGGCACAGCTCGGCGACCTCGTCCTCCCCGTAGCGTGGGGTCATTACGCCTCCTCCTGCCGGGCGGGCCCGTCAGTGGCCCCGCCCTCTACGTCGTACGGCTCGCGCCTCCATCCTGCCGCCGTACAGGCGTGACGTTCACCCCCGGGCTGCCGCGAGCCGATTCTCGGTATGAAGCACGGCCGAGAGAGTGCTAACCTGTATCAGCCGACGCGGGATGACGATCCCGCGTGAGGCACCACGTCCGGGTGGCGGAATAGGCAGACGCGCTAGCTTGAGGTGCTAGTGCCCAGTGATGGGCATGGGGGTTCAAGTCCCCCCTCGGACACAAAGCTTTTGCACATGTGGAGGCCAGGGATCACCTGGGCCTCCACAAGTTGTTTCTGGGGTCGGTACGTCAATCTGAGCCCTATCTGTGGGTAGATGTCGGCCTTGTCGACCGGATCGGCTTCTTGGAGAACCTTCACAAGGTCCCCGAGTGCTGTCACCACCGCATCGATCTCCTCCTTGCTCATGCGGCGTCGCCCACTCGCCTGGCGCAGCTGTGCCTGTGCGGCGACGCGCTGCGTCTGGGTCTCGGCAATCCATTGGGTGACCAGCACCGGGTCGGCTCCCGCTTCGAGCGCCGCTCGGTGCTGAGCAAGCTTGCGGTCACATTCGGCGATCTTCATTCGAGCCGTCTCGCTCACACTGTCGGGGGCGTCCTGGCCGTGGTCGGCGAGTGTCTGAATTGTCTGCTCACGCCGCTTGGGTGCGAACGCCAGTGTCAGCCAGGCATCGAGGTGATCGAGCCACGTCGGCCTCGCGTAGGTAGACGACCTTGGGGTGATCGACGTCGTTGGCCAGGGCGTACTCGGCCGGGTACCGGCAGCGGTAGTAGGCCTGGTCGTTGTTCCAGTTGCCCTGCATGCGGCGGTCGCAGTAGCCACAGAACAGTACGCCACGCAGGGCGTAGGGTCGGCGGGTCGGGTGGGGCCTATGGGCGGTGGGACCGCGTCCCCGGCTGGCGAGGATCGCCTGGGCCTGTTCGAAGTCCTCGGGGTTCACCAGCGGTTCGTGGGTGAGCCGGTCCGACCAGACCCATTGGTCGCGCGAGTTCCATCGCTGCTTGGTCATGTGACCGAGCGCGACATCCTGCACGTCGATGAGCACCTCGTCCTTGCGCTGCGCTGTTTGTTCCACACCTGACGGCCCGTGTAGCGCGGGTTGGTCAGGATCACGCGGATGGCACTCTTGGACCAGGCCATCGTGTTGCGATGGCGGTTCCTACCGGGATCGTAGGCGGACGGCGAGGGGATGCCTTCTCGGGTGAGGTCTTCCGCGATGGCGTAGATCCCCTTTCCGTTGATGAACTCGGCGAAGATCCTGGCCACGACCGCGCTGGTGTAGGGGTCGGGTTCGAGCCCGTGGAGCCGCTTGCCATCGAACGCCTTGGTCGGGTTGGGGTGCGGGCCGAGATCCTTGAGGCGATAGCCGTACGGCGGCCGACCTCCGAGGAAGCGCCCTTCCACCTGTGCGAGGGCGGTCATGGACGACCTCACTCGGATCTTGATCCGGTTCCGCTCCCCTTTGCTGATGCCGCCGAACATGGACATGATCAGTTCGTGGGCCTCGTTCGCGGGGTCGATCGGACCGCCCACCTCTGGCACCCACAGCGGCACGCGGTAGTGCTCGAACAGCGGGAAGGTCAGCCCGAACTGGTTGCCGTAGAACGCGCGTTGCGGCTCTCCGACGACGACCGCGTCGAAACCGCGGTCGGGATTGGCCAGGTCCGTCAGCAGCAGACTCGCCTGTGGCCTGCGAGCAGGCGGAATGGACCTCGATTTGTCCACATCGAAGTACTCGACCACGATCGTCCCGCCTCGCGGTTCGACCAGTGCCCTCGCCCGGCTCATCTGCCATGCGCCAGCGAGAGGTGACAGTCTCGCAGCCCGCACCGTCAGCTCCGGCGATGAGCATGTGCTACTTCCAGCGCCAGTCAGCCTGAGGTCCAACCGGCGACACCTTGGGCTTACACAGGCACTGCACCCCAAGCCTGCCGCCGTTGTGCATCAGAGTCACGGCCTGCGCGACGACGTTGCCGTTCGCCTGCTTGACTTGATAGATCTTCTCCACGGAGGCCAGGGTGGAGTACCTTTGGCCGTTGAAGGTCGGCGCGCCCTCCCTGGAGCGAGCCAGCCCCTCGGCCTGAACAACGCTGTACGCCATGGCATCCCGCGCGCCATGGCCGGCGTCGGAGGCCGTCTGACCGCCTTCATCCTTCTCGTGGGCCTGGTCGTGGCAGGGCTCGGCGCAGCCCTGGCGGCCTCGATCGCCGCGCTGACTGTGACCAAATGGGTCGGCGTGGCCTATCTCGCCTGGCTCGGTCTCCCTAGCCTGCGCAGTGCGCGGCGAGCGCGCTCCGGCGGCGCCTCCGCTGCGACTCCCGTCGTCCGCAAGGGGCTGTGGCCGCTCGTCGTCAACGAATTCGCCGTCGGGATCAGCAATCCGCAGGCCCTGCTGCTGTTCGCCGCACTGCTCCCGCAGTTCGCCGACGAGACGGCGGACGGGTTCGGCCTGCAGATCACCCTGCTTAGCGCGGCGTACGTGCTCATCGAGTTCATCCTCAGTCTGGCCTATCTCGCGGTCGGCTGCCTCATCGGCGCAACCGCCTTCTCCGCGCGCGCTGCGCCGCGTCGACGCCGCCAGCGGCATCTGCTTCCTCACCCTTGCCGGCCTGCTCGCGCTGGACGAGGCCGTCCCGGGCCCATGAACGCGACTGCGGGACCACATCACCTGCCCTCGCAAGTCCGATGGGTGGATGTGACACATACCGGACAGCGAATGAACTGTTGTGTGAGCGATGGAACGGCGGATCCTCTCTCAGGCACCTGGCACGCGCCGCACCTGCCCTGAGCGGAGGCGAATGATGACGAAGGAGGCTGCGCACCTCACGGACATCACGCAGTGACGCGGTCTCACGAGGCATCCCCGTCCGTCCCGCCGTCCAACACGGCGAGGGGGCGGACGGGAGCGCCCGTCGCGCCGACGACGGGGAGCGGGGCACATACGAACAGGAACTCCGTGGCCCCGCTCGCGCCGAGCTCCTCCAGGTTCATCACCTCGATGAGGTTGATGCCTCGCTCCGCCAGCAGGATGCGGTGCACGGGCAGCATCGAGTGGCCGGTCTCCGCCTCGATGCGCTCCAGGGCGATGGTGTCACCGCCGACGGCGCGTACGCCGCGCTCGGCGAGCCAGTTCGCGCCCTCGGGGACCAGTCCTGGCACCCCGGTGCCGGTCCCGACGTACGCGCAGGGGTCGTGCCACAGTTGCGGCCAGCCGGTACGGATCAGCGCGACGTCTCCTGGACGCGGCTCCACTCCGGTCGCCACCAGGTCCGCCTCGGTGACGGCCTCTGCGGGGGCGAGCCGGGCGACCCGCCGCAGGCGCGGGATGTCGAAGAGCACTCCCCGGCACACCATGGGAGGAACCTGGTCGATCCCGTGGACGCGGTACCGCCCGCCGGTCACGGCGGTCGCCGCCTCGATCCCGCCATACATGAGGCCGTCGGCGGCGACGTGGCACAGGGCGTCCATGTGCGTGCCGACGTGTCCGCCGAGCACGATCAGCTCGGCCGAGCCGGTGATACCGTCGGGGCGCGGCGGCCCGTCGCCGTGGCGCTGGGTCAGCGCGAGATGAAAACCCGGGTGGGTCGGTGAGCACGGCATGCCCGCCTGCAAGGGTTGCGCCAGGTCGATGACGGTCGGTTCGCCCTTAGCGAGGACCTCCAGCAGTTGCATGTGATCTCCCGTGGCCTCAGCTCAGGTCCTTGGCCCGCGTCTCCGGCAGCGTGACGACCGCCACGCTGGAGGCGACGAGCATGAGCACGACGTAGGCGGTGAACACCGATCTGCCGACATGCTCGCCAACCCATGTTTGCAGATAGGGTGCGGTGCCGCCGAAGAGGGCGACCGCGACGGAGTACGGCACCGCGAGCCCGAGCGTGCGGATCCTGGTCGGAAACATCTCGGCGTACACGGCGGGCAGGATCGAGACGCCCGCGCCGATGAAGACCATGGCACCGGCCATGGCGAGGCCGAGCTGCCACGCGCTGTCGCGGACGAACGCCTGCAAGGGGAACAGCAGCGCGGCGGTGCCCACAGTGGAGACGAGGAGCACCGGTTTGCGGCCGACGCGGTCGGACCACCGGCCCCACAAGGGCATCACGGCCATGAACAGCACGCTGGCGCACACGCTCGCCAGCAAGGCCGCGCTGGAGGGGATGCCAAGCGAACTGATCGCGTAGGCGGGGGCGGAGATGACCCAGGCGTAATACACCACGGTGAACCCGACCGACAGGCCGACCACCTGGAGCGCCTGCTTGCGGTACCGCACGATGTCCCGCCACAGTCGAGGCCGCTCGGCCTGGTCGCGCCGTTGATGGGTGTACGTCTCACTCTCCTCCATCGTGCGGCGCATGTAGAACGCGACCACACCGAGCAGTCCCCCGAGGATGAACGGGATACGCCAGCCGAAATCGCTCATTTGCTGGGGCGTGAGCGTGAGTGACAGCAGGAGCCCCAGCAGCACGCCCACGGTGTTGCCGAAGACGCTGGCGATGTAGATCAGGCTCGACCACTGGCCGCGCCGCTCGGCGGGCGCCGACTCCGACAGGTAGGTCTGCGCCGAGGGCAGCTCGCCCCCGCACGCCAGGCCCTGCGTGACCCGCGCCAACAGCAGGATCAGCGACGCCCATGCGCCGATGGCGGCGTAGGTCGGTGCGATGCCGATCACCAGGCTCCCGGCCGCGATGCCACCCACAGTCAGCGACATGGTGAACCGTCGGCCGGCGCGGTCGGCGAGCCAGCCGAACAGCAGCCCGCCGACCGGCCTGGCGACGAACCCGGCCGCGAACACGGCCAGGCTGGACAGCATCGCCGACAGCTCGTCGCCCTGGTCGAAGAACTGGGTGGCGAAGAACGGCACGAAGATCGCGTAGATGCCCCAGTCGTACCACTCCAGCGCGTGTCCGAGCCCCGTGCCGACGAGCACTCGGTTGCGGGCGGCGGAAGAGGGAGTGGGCCGTGCGGCAAGGTCGGTCATGGCAGGTCCTTGGAAGAAGCGGGAACGCGGTCGAGCCGGTGCCGGGCGAGTTCGGCCAGCAAGGCGGCTCCGTCGGGCACCACGGCGTCGTCGAACACCGCGCGCGGGCTGTGGTTGAACGGTGCCGTCTCCGGGTCGGCCCCGGGAGGCAGGGCGCTGAGCGCCAGGAAGGCTCCCGGCACCTCGGCGAGCACCCGTGAGAAGTCCTCCGACCCGGCGATGGGGTGTTCCATGGCGACGTGCCGCGCGCCGTCGAACGTCTCGGCGATGACGTCACGGGCGAACCCGGTCTCCACCGGGTCGTTGACGGTCGGCGGTCGTTCCGGGATGTACTCCACCTCGGCGCCGACCCCGTGCGCGTCGGCGATGCTGGTCAGCAGCCGGGGCACGAGATCGCGCGCGCGAGCGGCGGCGTCGGCGGAGAAGCTGCGGATCGTCGCCTCGAACCGGGCGGTCTCCGGGATGACGTTGCGCCGGCTGCCTGCCTGCACCACGCCCACGGTCAGCACGACCGGGTCGAAGACGTCGAATCGCCGGGTGACCATCGTTTGCAGGGCCGTGATCATCTCGGCGGCCGCGGCGACGGGGTCGTGCGCCCGGTGCGGTGTCGAGCCGTGGCCGCCCTCACCGCGCACGGTCACCAGCAGTGACGCCGAGGCCGCCAGCATCGTCCCTGGCCGGCTGGCGAAGCTCCCCGCCGGCGCGAACGCCGGGAAGACGTGCAGCGCGTACGCGGCATCGGCACGGGCTCCGGCCGCGTCGAGCACGCCCTCGTCGATCATGGCTCGAGCGCCCTCCCAGCCTTCCTCGCCGGGCTGGAACATGAACACCACGTCGCCCGCGACGCGTTCCCGGTGCGCGCAGAGCAGCCGTGCCGCGCCGACCAGCATCGCGGTGTGCAGGTCGTGCCCGCAGGCATGCATCGCGCCGTCCACCGTCGACGCGTAGGGCAGCCCGGTCGCCTCGTGCACCGGCAAAGCGTCCATGTCACCGCGCAGCAGCACCACACCGCCGTCGGCGCCCGCCTTGTCCGCGCCCGCCTTGTCCGCCTGCCTCGCCCTTCCCGCTCGGCCCCGCAGCACCGCCGTCACCGACGTCGTCCGGCGCCCGGTCGTGATCTCCAGCGGCAGCCCCGCCAGCGCCGCGAGCACCTTCTCCTGCGTCCGCGGCAGATCCAGCCCGACCTCCGGCTGCCGATGCAGCTCACGCCGCAGCCGGACCAAGTCGTCCACCATGTCTCGGGCATCCTCGACCAGCGACAACCCACACCTCCCTCAGTAACTCACCGCACATGAGTGTGCGATCCTGACCGCAGCAAGCCCGAAAATCACATGATTCGTGCATCAGAGGCGAGAAAGGAGGTCGATCCGTGCATTCCGTAGACCTCGACGAGCGCGACCTCGAGCTGCTGCACGGCCTGCAGATCGCGCCCAGGGTCGGCTGGGCCGAGGCGGCCCGCATCCTCGGCACCACCCCGGCGACCCTCGCGGCGCGGTGGCGACGGTTGCGCTCGGCCGGTCTCGCCTGGGTCACAGCGCATCCCGGCGGCGACTACAGCCGGGTCGTGCTCGCCCTGATCGAGGTCGACTGCCTGCCCGGCGCGCGGGCCGAGGTCGTACGCGCACTGTGCCTCGACCCGCGCGCGGTCACCGTCGAGGAATCCACCCGTGGCCGCGATCTGCTGCTCACGGTCATCACCCCCGACCTCGCCGCCCTGGCCACCTTCACCCTCGACGACCTGGACCGGCTGCCCGGCGTCGAACGGCAGCGCACCCACCTCGTCACCGCCGTGCATCGAGACGGCGGTGCCTGGCGGCTGAACGCGCTCAGCCGCCCGCAACAGCAGGCGTTCGCCGCCGCGGCGGCGGCGACGCGACCGATCCCCGGCGTCACCCCGCCGCCGAACGCCGGGCCGCTGATCGAGGCGCTCGCCCACGACGGCCGCCGCACTGCCGCCGACCTGGCCGCGCTCACCGGTCGTAACCCCGCGACCGTACGCCGCCAGCTCGGCCGACTGCTCGCCTCCGGTCTGCTGTCGTTCCGCTGCGAGATCGCTCAGCCGGTCTCCGGCTCCCCAATCAGCTGTACGTGGATGGGCCGGGTCGCCGCCGCCGAGCACGAGCGCACGGTCGCCGCGATCGCCACACTGCCCGAGTTGAAGATGTGCGTGTCCACCACCGGTGACACCAACATCGCGTTCACGGTGTGGGCCCGGTCGGTGTCCGACCTGCTGCGGCTTGAACGCCTCATCGGCGAGAGGCTCCCCTGGCTCCGGCTGCACGAGAGCGGCGTCAACCTGCGCACGCCCAAACGCATGGGCTGGCTGCTGAACGCGGCGGGCCACGCGACCGGCGAGGTGGTGCCTCCCGCCGGCCACTTCAGCCTGGGCGCGGGGTGACGTGATGAAGGTGGTGGCCTACCTGGTGTCCAGGTCGCCCCAGAACACGACGTCATCGATGAGCCGGTCGCTTCCACCGTCGTCGGTTTCCTCTCGCGCGTAGCCCAAGCGGTGAAACTTCGCCCTGTTGTACGAACTGTTCAGATAGAGGGCCAGGTGCTCGCGAACCACGGCGCGGGCTCTGGCCGGGGCGGTCTCGAACAGCACCGCGTGCTCGACGGCCAGGAATGCCTCCGTGTATCCGGCCTATCGTGTCGCCGTCGTGATCACCGCCCTCGTCACGGTGACTCTGGCCCGCGAGCTCTTCCCGATCTCGGTGGGGCAGCTGCTGGCGAACCTGACGATGTTCCAGGCCGTGCTGGCCGTGCTCGGCGATGGCCTCCACCTGCCGGTGCACCATGACCTCGCCGAGCTCGTACCTGGCCATCACTCCTGGAACTCACAGTGCCACAGGTCTTTGCAGATGCGGTCGATGCCGGCGGTAGGAGGTGAAGGGCAGCCCGAGCCCCTCGGCCGCGATCTCCTGGGCGGGCGCGCCGCGCAGGGACGTGACGGACAGGGCGCGGTGGAGCCTGTCCGCCCGCGGAATCGCCTCGCAGAGCCTCGATCGTCAGCTCCGCCGGCATTTCCCTGATCATTTCGAGCGAAGCGGTCGACGGTTGCGACTCGGCGAGGCATCTCTCAGGCGTCGGCACAGTCGTGGTCGCTTCGCTCTCCGCTGCGCGGGAGCGAGCTGCTCTCCGGGACGGGGACGAGCGGGACGGGGACGAGCGGGACGGGGACGAGGCGGTGGACGTCGCCGTACGACTGCACGTGCCCGGCGGTGGGCGGAGGGAAGTGGGTGCCCAGGACCAGGGTGCCGGTGTCGGCCAAGGAGGCGAGCAGTGACCGGCGGGTGGCCTCTGCTCGCGCGGGGTCTATATCCACACAGCTTCCGATCCACGGATAGGGCATCTGGACGGGGTGGTGGACGCAGTCGCCGGTGATCAGCGCCGTCTCCGTACGGCTGCGCACTTCCACCGCCACATGTCCGGGCGTGTGACCGGGCGTGGGCAGCAGGCGCAGGCCCGGAGCGACGTCGACGGCCCGGTCCTGGACGTCGACGAGGTTGAGTAGCCCCGCCTCTCGGATTGGCTGCACCGAGTCGCGGAACATCTGCCGCCGCGGTTCGTCCATGTCGTATCCCGCCCAGAAGTCCCACTCCGTTTGGGTGGCGAGGTAGCGCGCGTTGGGGAAGGTCGGCACCCAGGTGGTGCCGTCAGCGCGGGTGTTCCAGCCGACGTGGTCCGTGTGCAGGTGGGTGAGGATCACCAGGTCCACCGACTCCGGCGGGAAACCGGCGCGGTGGAGCCGGTCCAGGTAGCCGGTGTCCAGGTCGTGCCAGGCGGGGTTCGCTCGTGGCTTGCCGTTGCCGATCCCCGTGTCCACCAGGATCCGCATGCCGTCCACCGTCAGGGCGAAGCTGTGGCTGCTCAGGCGAAGGACCCCCTGGTCGTCGGCGAAGTCGGGGGCCAGCCACGTCTGCCCCTCCACGACCTGCCTGGTGGCCCCGGGAAGAAGCCACGGTCCGGTCTCGGGCGGAAGGATGATCTCGTCGACCCGGTGGACGACGACGTCACCCACGTTCCAGGTCGAAGCCTCCGGATTGTGCGCGCGCCTCATCTGATTCTCCTTACTTGCAGGTGGCGGGAAGTGATTTGCCGGCGACGCGAAGACCGGCCGCGACCGGCGCGGCGCGCGGGGGGGCGCCGGCGTGTTCCTCGGCTGGGACGGACGAGTGCCGCAGCGCCGCGAAGAGCCTGGCCGCCGCGGTCACCGAGAGCAGGACGACGACGGCCGCGTACAAGTGAGCCGCCGTCCGCAGCCCGTAGAGTTCCGTGAGGAGACCGACGCCCACGGCAGGCAGACTCATCGCCACGTAGCTGAGCACGTAGTACGCGGCCAGCGTCGCGCTGCGGCCCGGCTGTGGAACCGGTGCGAGCACCAAGCGCAGCGAGCCCTGTGACACCGCGCCGAAGGCGACCCCGGCCAGTACGGCCGCGGTGAACACCGCGACCAGGCTCGCCAGGTGCATGCCGGCCAGGGACAGGGCCATGGAAAGGGGGGCGGCACAGCAGCCGAGGAGAGTGGCGGTCACCGGGCGCAGCCCGCGCGTGGTCCCCATGGTGACGGCCGCGGACAGGGCCAGGGTGAAGAAGACCATGCCACCCGCCGCCTGCGGAGAGCCGGGAGCCGCCAAGTGGACGAAGGCCGGTCCCAGAGACGAGTAGAAACCGCCCAGCGCCCAGACCGCGGCGACGCCTCCGCCGCAGAGCAGCAGGGCGCGGCGGGTCGCAGGCGGCATGGCGACGCGCGGGCGCAGGGAGCGCCATGCGCCCGGGTGAGGGCGGGCCGTCTCGGGGACGGAAAAGACGGCGATGGCCTGCGTGACGAAAAGGATCATCAGGGAGACGTACACGGTGACGGTGGGGCCGGGCGCGTAGCGCACGAGCAGTGTGGCCGCCAGGACTCCGGTAGCCATGCCGGCAGCCGGGGCGACGCTGTTGGTCAAGGCGGACCGGCCGGGCCGTACCGGGTCGTCGAGATCCACCAGCACGGCACCCGCCGCGCTGGTGGCCCCGCCGGTGGCGGCTCCCTGCAGGGCGCGGGCGGCGATGAGCGCACCCGTACCGTCGGCGGCGGCGAAGGCGGCCATCGAGGCCGCTTCGAGGACCAGCGCGCCCACCAGGACGGGGCGCCGTCCGACATGGTCGGACAGGCCTCCCGTGGTGAGCAGGGCCGCCAAGAGGGCCAGGGCGTACGCACTGAAGACCAACGTCACGGCCAGGGCCGACAGCCCCCAACGCTCCTGGTAGATGGGGTAAAGCGGAGTGGGCGCACTGGAGGCGGCCAGCAGGGTGACCAGGATCGATGCGTACAGGACGAACGGCAGGCGCGTCGCGGTGCGGGTGCGTTGCACTGGTGCGCCCGTAGGAGCGCTGTGCATGAGACTCCTCACTTAAAGCAATTTGTTTGCGTTAAGTGACGGTAGGCCCTATCGTCAGCTAAAGCAAATCCTTTGCTTTAGCGTGTGATGCCGCCGCATGGGACGCGAACAGCTCCCGCGCGGCGCACCCACCCGACAGAGAGGGCGTACATGACCGCCACCGATCTCACCCCGCAGGAGGCCGCCCGCTGGGCCCTGCGGGCAGGACTTCCACTGGGGCACGAACGCCATGCCGAGGTGGCCGCCACGGCCCAGCACATCCACAACATCATCGGCATCCTGCGAGAACTGGACTTCGGGGACGCGCCACCTGCGGCGGTCTACTGCCCCGGCTCCTCCACCCCGCCGGGGACAGGCACGTCACCGGAGACGGGCAACCGATGGGGGACGGGCGACCCGTCCACACCGCGGGACGGGCACGACTGGCTGTACGGATCCCAGGCGAAGGCGACGAGAGGACGGGAGCAGACGGATGCAGCCGTATGAAATGACCATCGCCGGCGCCTCGGCGGAGGTGCGGTCCCGGCGACTCTCACCCGTGGAACTGGTGGACTCGGTGCTCGACCGGATCGAACAGGTGGAACCTCGTCTTCGGGCCTACACCACCGTGACCGCCGACCGCGCACGCCAGGCGGCGCGCCTGGCCGAGCGCGAGGCGGCGGCTGATCGGTTCCGCGGTTCGCTGCACGGCATCCCCATGGGCCTGAAGGACCTGATCGACGTCGCCGGTCTGCCCACTACGGCGAGTTCCCTGGTCAGGGCGGACCACCTGGCGGTTGCCGACAGCGCCGTCGCCTCCCGGCTAGCCGACGCCGGCGCGGTCCTGGTGGGCAAGACCCACACCCACGAGTTCGCCTACGGTCTGATCACGCCGCAGACGAGCAACGCCTTGGACTACGGCCGCATCGCCGGTGGATCGAGCGGAGGCTCGGCCGTGGCTGTCGCCGCCGGCGCCGCGATGTTCGCCCTGGGCACCGACACCGGTGGGTCGATCCGCGTCCCCGCCGCGCTCAACGGCGTCGTCGGACTCAAACCGACCTACGGCCTCGTCCCCCGGCACGGCGTTACCTCGCTGTCCTGGTCCCTAGACCACGTCGGCCCCATCACCCGGACCGTCGAGGATGCGGCGCTGGTGCTGCCGGCCCTCGTGGGACACGACCCGCGCGACCCGGCCAGCCTGCGGGCGCCTGCGACGTCCTACGAGCCGCACGCGGACCCCGACCTGAACGGGCTGCGGGTCGGCGTCCCCCGCAACTACTACTTCGACCGGGTCGACCCCGAGGTCGAGGCGGCCGTACGGCGCGCGATCGAACAACTCCAGAGCCTGGGAGCGGAACCGGTTGAGGTCGAGATCCCCATAACCCGCTACATCCAGGCCACCCATTGGGGCCTGATGGTCCCCGAGGCGGCCTCCTACCACGAGCGAACGCTGCGCTCGGCCGCCGAGCTGTACGGCCCGGACGTCCGCGTGCTCCTGGAAGCCGGCGAGCTGGTCCTCGCCGGCGACTACCTCCGCGCTCAGCGCGCACGGACCCTCATGCGTGAGGCCTGGATGCGCATGTTCGACCAGGTCGACGTGATCGCGGCCCCCACGGTCCCGGCCACCGCGGCTCACGTCGGCCAGGACGCCGTCACCTGGCCGGACGGCGTCACGGAGAGCCTCGCCGACTGCTACGTCCGCCTGTGCGCACCGGCCAACATCGCCGGGGTGCCGGCACTGACCCTACCCGTGGGCAGCGACCAGGGGGGAATGCCGATCGGGATGCAGCTGATAGGCAGGCCGCTGGACGAGACCACTGTGCTACGCGTCGGCCACGCCTACGAGCGAAGCACCACCGCCACACCAGCCTCCCCGGCGGAGGCTCGTCCGGAACCTCCGGCCGGCCTCGCCCCCGCGGCCGGCGACCTCACCCCCACGGCCCGGTGACCACCCCCAGGGTGAGGCGCACACCTATGGGCGGGTCACCTCGCGCCCATAGCCCAGTGAACGAGGGGTGTGGCGTCCCGCCCTGCCAGGACGCCACACCCGTCGGAGCCGGTCCTCCCGGATGCCGCGAGCCACTCCGCGCGTTCTCCCGCGCCATGCACCCTCCTCCCGCGCGCCGCAGCGAGGAGGCACGGCGAAAATCCGGCCCGTCCACACAGCCGGCGCCCCGGCGACCGGTGACACACAACACTAGACGCAATGGCTTTGCTTTAAGGTGTGAGTTATGGGTCGCAAACCGAGCGTACGTCCCGGCGGTCGCAGCGCCCGCGTCCAGGCGGCGGTCCACGCCGCGGTGCGCGAACTCGAGGCGGAAGTGGGACGCCCGGCGCTGACCGTCCCTTTGGTGGCCGCCCGTGCGGGCGTCACCCCGTCGACGATCTACCGCCGCTGGGGCGACCTGCAGGAGCTGCTGTCGGATGTCGCCGTCGAGCGCCTGCGTCCGGAGGCTCCGCCGGAGGACCACGGGCGTCTGTCGGCGGACCTGCAGAACTGGGCCGAGCAGTTCCTGGAGGAGATGGCCTCGCCTCCTGGCCGCGCCTACATCCGTGACGCGCTGCTCGGGGATCCGGACGGTGACAATGCAGGCCAGTGCTCCGCGTACGCGGCGGAACAGATCGGGATCATCCTGGCCCGGGCTGCCGAGCGCGGCGAAAACATCCCGGATGTCGAGACGGTGATCGACCGGGTCGTGGCGCCGATGATGTACCGCATCCTCTTCCGCCCCGGCAACCTCACGGCGGCATACGCACACACGCTGGTACGCGAGACGCTGGACGAAAGCGTTGCATCCCGCTGATCGTCGGGCACGGTCGCCGGATGTGGACGCGGCGCTTCGTTAAAGCGAAATCTCGGCACGTCCGCACAGTGGCGGCACGGGAGGCGTCTTGACCTTCGCACTGCAGATTGACCTCGAGCTGATCCACCACACGGTCTATCTGGCTGGCCCTTGGAAAATGAAGACTGTGTCGGCTTTTACTGCACTTGCATGCCCATAACCGCGGACGACAACAGACTCTCCGTCGTCGATAAGGTAGGGATCTCGGGGAATGATCACCTCGACTGCTACCGCCCCCCGGTCGTCGGCTTGAGTCGTCCTGAGGGTCTCCACTGCGTTGAAGGCGTTAGCGCGCCAGATGATGTCTACTTGTTCGCCAGGTTCGAAGCCTTCAGCTGTGAAGACTGTCTTGGTGCCGCCACGGCCGATGTCAGGTGCCAGCTTTGCAATCGGAGCGGTCTTGCTGGGCTCACTATTAGAAGGGAGGGAGTGAATAACGTTCCTCCCCGGCTCGCCGGATTCCTGCCGGGTACTCGCCGCAGTCGTCGGCGTAGCCTTTTTGTCGGAGTCCGATTCACGTCCAGAGGCCAAAGTCGCTGCAGCTCCGATGACCGCCGCTACCACCGCCCCCGCGACACCAATCCATGCCACCTTGATTGCCGTGTCGCTCGTCTTAGGCATGCCCGCTCCTCCCATCAGCAATGATGATGTCGAAGAGCAGGAAATTCTGCAATGATCTTTTCTTGTTGAGTTTCAGCTGATCCGGCCATCGTTCGAAGTGCATCAGAACGGGGGGCGGCACGGACGAGGTCGCCATTTCGGCCGGGGCTGAGCGTGGCGTGCTGGAGAGCGGTCCAGTGTTCGGCGGGGAGGGCGAAGCCCCGCTCGCCAAGACTGCGAAGCGCGCGTCGCAGGGCGTTGTGAGTGCGGTTGGTCAGCCTGGACCTGCGGCGCGTTGCCCAGCATCGACGAGCCCCACGTCGGAAAACCGTCCGTCCTCATCCCCCTCCTCCCCGCCGCTGGACGGGCTTTGTCGTTCCTGGCCGCATCAGCGGCCCGTGACACTGCTCTGATACTTCAGCTCCCAAAGCCGCTCCCATCCATGATCGCGGCGAGCTTCGCGACCGCCTCCCGCTGCCTGCGCGGCGTCCTGACCCCGTTCACGTCCACCCAGAACGTCGCACTCTCGTGCGGCGGGATCGACCTGGTCGAGGTGGTGCACCGGCATCTGCCGTTCGAGGGTTACCTGTGTATCAAGGAGGTCGCGGCTTGAGGCACATTGTCACCGAGTGGTTCCGCATCCCCACCGTGTGGTCGGGAGCGTGCTGCACAGGGGAAGAGGCCTACAGCGCGCGATCCTGCTGCACGACCATGGAATCCAAGGGCACGTACTCGCAAGCGACCTCGACCCCCGACCTGTTGGCGATCGCCACGTGTGGCGTCACCTCAAGCCCCCTGTGCAGGCCCGGTTGTCCCGCGAGGTGCACGAGGTGCTGTCGGCCGAAGGCGTCTCGGGCTGGGGTGGGGGCGACCTGGTCGCGTTTGTCATGAGGTTCTGAGCAGCCCGCAGAGGCCGGTACGGCTCGCGCCACCCTCCCGGGCGCGAGCCGTACGCTCGTCAGCTCTTCTTGAAGGACCAGACGCCGTCAGCCTTGATCGTGACGAGGATCGTTCCGTCGGGGAGCGGGACTTCACCGTGCCAACTGCCGATCTCGTTGATGAGCAGTTCCCTGCTCGACTCGGTCCAGGCCTCCACGATGAAGTTCTCGCTCCCCGAGTGCCGCGCGTTCACCGTCGTGAGGCCGGAGCTCTGCGGCGAGACGATGGCCACCTCGTCGCCCCGACCCGTGAGCGAGTCGCCAGACCAGACGCGGGCCATCGACAACGGCTTCAACGTGATCGTCCACGCCCCATCGGCCTGGATCTTCAGCGCGGCGGTCTCCTTGCCGTCGTCCTCGTTGAGCAGGACGCTCCCCTTGTAGTTGCCGATCTCGTTGACGATCGCGCCTTGCTCTGCGCCGCCGGAGTCGAGCGGGGAGACGATGAAGTTCGAGCCTCCGCGATGGGTGAGGGTAACCAGCCATACGGCCGACCAGTCGCTCTTGCGCAGCTTGAGGACCTTCGCCCCGGTGCCGCTGTAGGTGCGCGGCTTGGGCTCCGGGCTGGGCGTCGAGGATGGTTCCTCGCTCGCGCTGGTCTCCTCGGCCGACGTGGCGTTGGAGTCGGCCGGCGCGCTCGACTTGCGGGCCTTCGCGACGGGGCTCGTCGTGCTCGACGTATTGGAGGCGAGGGAGCCGATGGTGGCCATGCAACCGAAGAGGAGGACGAACGGCAGCCCGATCACCAGTAGCCAGAAGACGGGCCCCTTGCCCTTCTTCCGGTGAGGGGGTGAGGGTTGCCAGGCGGGCGGCTGCTGAGCAGGCCCGCCGTACGGAGGCTGGTGGGGATGTCCGCCGTATGGGTGCTGGCCGGCGGGTGGTCCGTAGGGACCGTTCGGGGGGCTGGGCTGCTGGTGCATGCCGTTACTCCAGAGGCTCGGGTTGCTCTGTGCGGTAGGGGACGTGCTCTCAACGGGGAGGGTTGGCGGCCGAGATTGGACCGTTGCAAAACCTCGTTGAGCGCCGCCCGGGAGCGCACGGAACGGGGGGAATGTCGGGAACGGGTCGAGTGCGGCCTGCTCGAGGCGTCCTCGACGGGCTGCTCGTCGAGGACGCCTGCCCTGACCCGATCGGCCGCAGGCGGGAAGTCGCCCTCGGCCGCCCAGCCGTAGAGCGGCGTAACACCAGGCGACACAACCACGGGCGTCGCTGCGGCGATTGCCTGGGGACGCTCAGGGGCGCGTCGAGGGCGCGAGTCCGTCGCCGAAGGCCACGCGGTCACGTACGAGCGGCGCGGGCGGCCTCAGCCGAGCGCCAGCTCGGCGACCCGGCGGGCCAGCAGGCGGGCGGGATCGACGACGGGGACGGGGACGCGGGAGCCGTCCAGGGCCAGGACGATCTCGGTGCACGCGGCGACGACCCGCTCGGCGCCGCGGTCCGCGAGGGCGCGGGAGACCTCCTCGAGCGCTCGCCGGTGGGCCGGGCCCGCGGCGCCGCTCTTGACCGCGCCGATGGCCGCCATGACCCGCCGCTGGTCGGGCTCGCCCGGCTCGATCGCCGCGACGCCGCGACGCCGCAGCGCCTCCGCGTACAGGCCCGCGCGCAGGGTGCCGGATGTCGCGAGCACGCCCGCCGCGCGTACGCCGTCGGCGGCGAGGGCGTCGGCGGTGACCTCGATGATGCTCGCCAGTTCCAGCCCGGCCTCGTCCGCGAGGCGGGGGACGAACGCGTGGGCGGTGTTGCACGGCACGGCGAGCACCTGGCACCCGGCCCGTTTCAGGCCCTCGATGCCGCGTCGCAGGTAGGGGGTCGGGTCCTCGCCGTCGCCGACCAGGCTCAGGGAGCGGTCGGGGACGCGGGGGTCGCCCCAGATGACGACGGGTACGTGCCCCTGGTCGCAGGTCGCCGGCGTCTCCTCCACGAGCTTGCCGTAGAAGTCGACCGTGGCCGCCGGTCCCATGCCGCCCAGGACGCCGACCAGACGGGCTCCGCTCACCGGCCGCCTCCGGCCGCGCCGCGGACCCGCCGGGTGCCGCAGAACCGAGTCATCGAGATTCGTCCTCATCCCTCGTGCCGCCCCGAAAGGCCCCTTCGCGCCCGGAAGTCCGGACGGCCGGCCGGGACGGCTGCCCGCACAAGGATCGATCTATAAGGTGATTTCGGCGTACGAACGCAGCAAACAGCCATCGAAGGGGTGATTGTGCAGGATTCCGGCACAGAGTCGCCTCGGTTGCTGTCGGAGGCCGACCTCGAACTGATCGACGCGCTCCAGATCAACCCGCGCGCGAGCTGGGTGGACATCGGGGCGGCGATCGGCGCCGACCCGGTGACGGCCGCGCGCCGCTGGCAGCGGCTGAACGCCTCGGGCGAGGCGTGGACCACCGTCGCCCTCGGGCAGCGCCAGATGCACGCGATGAGCATGGCGTTCCTGGAGATCGACTGCGAGGCGGGAGCCGCGGTCGAGGTGGCCGAGCGGCTCGCCACGGCCGGCCACCTCATCACCGTGCAGCACGTCGCCGGGGGCCACGACCTGTTCGTCATCGCCGTGGCCGCGTCGATGCCGGCGCTGGCGGACTACCTGCTCACGGACCTGCCGCGGGTGCCGGGCGTGGCGAAGGTGCGCACCCACGTCGCGACGCGCGTCTTCGAGGCCTCGTGCCGCTGGCGGCTGCGGGTGCTCCCCCCTCGTGCGGCGGCCGCGCTGGCGCGGCGGCCCGGCCCGCCGGAGTCGACGCGGCGGATGGACGCGCTCGACCGCCTGCTGTTCAAGGCCCTGCTCGCGGACGGCCGGGCCGGTTACTCCGAGCTGGCCCGGACCGTCGGCGCGTCCGAGCGCACGGTGCAGCGCAGGCTGTCGCGGCTGGTCGCGACGGGCGACATCGACTTCCGCTGTGATCTCGCGCGCTCGCAGGCGGGCTGGCACTCCTCGGCGATCCTGTGGCTGCGGATGCCGGACGGCCGGTTGGAGGAGACGGGCCGGGCGCTGCTCGGCTGGCCCGAGACGCGCACCTGCGCGGCGCTCGCGGGCACCCGCAACATGCTCCTCACCGTGGGGCTGCACGGGGTCTCGGACCTGCACCCGCTGGTGGTCCGCCTGGAGGAGCGGTTCCCCTACGTCAGCGTCGCCGACCGGCAGATCGTGCTGCGGCAGACCAAGCTGTACGGCCGGGTCCTCGACCGGCTCGGCCGCTGCACGGCCGTCGTCCCGGTGGACCCGTGGACCCTGCCGCGGCACGCCTGAAGGGTCAGCGAGGCTCGGGGACGCCGCCGCCCCGCGCCTCCCGGCAGAGCCCGGCGCGCAGGACGTCCGCCTCGCGGCGTCCCACCATCTGCAGGTCGCCGACCGCCAGCGCGGGCAGGCCGAGCGCGGACACGACGGCGGTGAGGCGGCCGACCTCGCCGCGTACGGCGGCCTCGTCGCACCCGAAGCGGGGCGCGGGTCCGCCGAGCGTCGGCATGATCAGGAGATCGACCCCGGACATCTCCGCGGAGAACCGGGCCCGGATCGCGGCGAGCTCCTCGACCGCCCGGCGGTACTCCCGGTGGCCGATCCCCGCGGCGCGGTCCAGCTTCCGCCGCACCCCCTCGCTGTAGCTCTCGGCCGCCCTCGGATAGGTGGCCTCGTGCGTACGGCGGGCCTGCGCGCCCACGATCGTCCAGTACGGCGGGAGGATGTCGTACGGCAGCGCGATCTCGCGGACCTCGGCGCCGAGGTCGGCGAACTCCCCGGCCTGCGCGCACCCCTCGGCGACGCCGACGACCAGCCCCGGCAGCGAGTCCGGCGGCTCGACCGACTCGCCGGAGAGCACCCGCCACACGCGGGCGCAGTCGGCGACCGAGGTGGTCATCGGCCCGACGACGTCGAACATGGGGGCGAGCGGCGCCACGCCCTCGGACGGGACGGCGCCGGCTCCGGGGCGCAGGCCGACCACGCCGCAGCAGGCCGCCGGGATCCGTACGGAACCGCCGGTGTCGGTGCCGAGGCCGAACCGGGCGATGCCCGCGGCGAGCGCGGCAGCCGTGCCGCCGCTCGATCCGCCGGGAGACAGGTGGGCGTGGCGCGGGTTGCGCACGTCGCCCCAGTGGGGATTCTCGCTGGTGACACCCCAGGCGAACTCGTGCTGGTTCGCCTTGCCCACCAGCAGTGCCCCCGCGCGTTCCAGCGCCTCGACGCAGGGGGCGGTGGTCAGCGCCTCCTCGCTCCCGTACAGGGCGGAGCCGCGGGTCGTGGGAAGCCCGGCGACGTCGATCATGTCCTTGACGACGAACGTCCAGGCCCACAGCTCCGGCGGGACGTCGGGGGCGGGGCGATCCTGGCCCGCGAGCCGCTCGATGACCGGCTCGGCGCCGGCCTCGATGAGGATGGCGTGCCCGCTGTGCTGGCGGATCGCCTCGGCGGACCGGGCGATCGCCGCCTCGCGTGCCGCGGCCGCCTCGGCGGATCCGATGATCGCCGCCTCGCGTCCCATGGCCGGGGACCTCCTCACACCTGCTCCGGGAGCTGTCCGGTGGGGACGGCGCGGCGGTCCTCGCCGGCCGCGCCCACGATCCGGCAAATGGTGACAGATCCCCCGTTCCGCGTCGAGCCCCCGGGAATGCCGCCGTACGGTCAGACCGCGAGCGCGTCCAGCAGAGACAGCAGGCGGGCGGTCTCCCGCTCAGGGCGGGCGAGGGCGAAGATGCTGCGGCTGGTGTTCAGCCAGGCCACGTCGGCGACCACGACGCCCGGGCCGTGCCCGCGCAGCGCGAGGTCGGGAATGAGCGCGGCCCCCATCCCCGCCTCGATCATCCCCAACGTGATCTTGAAGTCGTCGGAGTAGCCGGCCACCCGGGGGTGCAGGCTCCAGCGGGCGAACACGCCCTCGAAGAAGGAGGCGTCGCTGCTGCCCGGGTGGTGCATGATCCACGGCAGGTCGACGAGCTGCTCGGCCCGGTACGGCGCCAGGTCGCCCCAGCGGGCGGGAAGGACGACCTTGTAGCGGTCCTCGGCGATCCAGCGGCGGCCCAGCGCCGACGGCCACGAGAGGCCGGAGTTCCCCACCTGGTAGACGATCGCCGCGTCCATCTCGCCTCCGGCGCCGAGACGCGGGATGAGCTGGGAGGACTCGCCGACGGTGACTCTGACGCCGGCCCGGTCCCTGTCCTCCATCCGCCCGAGCACGCCGGTCAGCATGTCGGCGAAGCTGGGGAAGATCCCCAGGTGGATCCGCCGCGAGCTGTTGCGGTGCACGGCCTGGACGGTGGCGATCATGCGTTCCATGTCGCCGAGCACGGTCGCCGCGTGCCTTGCCAGCACCTCGGCGGCGCTGGTGGGCAGCACGCTGTGCGCGGACCGCTCGAACAGCCGCACGCCGATCTGCCGTTCGAGCGCGGCCATCTGCTGGGAGACGGCCGACGAGGTGTACCCCAGCCGGTTGGCCGCGGCGGCGAAGGAGCCGAGCTGAACCACCTCGCGCAGAGTGCGGAGGTGTTCCGGCTTGAGCATCAGCGTTCCTTGCTCTCAGGGCTGCTAAATGTCGTGTTTATAGCGCTTCCGCCTTTTTTTCGCCACTCCTACAGTGATGGACCACCGTTCTCCGAACCCCTTTTGAGAGTCACATGAGCATCCGCGTGTACCGCAACGCCGCCATCCACACGGGAGCCGGCGGCACGCCACCCGCCCAGGCCATGGCCGTGGACGGCGAGACGCTGCTCGCCGTCGGCACGGAGGCGGAGGTGCGCGAGGCCGCGGGCCCGGGAGCGGAGCTGATCGACCTGGACGGCGCCGCGGTGCTCCCCGGCCTCTACGACGCGCACATCCACACCGCGCAGTACGCCCAGAGCCTCGGCGCGGTGGACCTGCGCGACGTGCGGTCCCTGGACGAGGCCCTCGCCGCGGTGGCCGCGCACGCGGCGCGGCTGCGGCCGGGCGCCTGGCTGTTCGGCGGCCGGTGGAACAGCAACACCTGGGATCCACCCGCCCAGCCGGACCGGTACGCCCTCGACTCGGTCTGCCCGGACCTGCCGGTCGCGCTGCCCAGCGTGGACGGCCACACCGTGTGGGCCAACTCGGCCGCGCTGCGCCTGGCCGGCATCGACGCGGGCACGCCGGACCCCGTGGGCGGCGAGATCGTCAGGGACGCGAGCGGGGAGCCCACCGGCATCCTGCGCGAGGCGGCGTCCTACCCGCTGCGCGACCTCATGGTCTCCCCCGACCTGCGCGACCTGCTCCGCGCGGCGCAGGAGGAGCTGCTCGCGCTCGGCCTGACCAGCGTGCACGACATCGACGGCGAGGACTGCCGGGCCGCCTACCTGGAGCTGCGCGACGCGGGCGAGCTGAAGCTGCGCGTCCACAAGGCGATCCCGATGGTCCACCTGGAGGCGGCGATCGCCGAGGGCCGCCGCACCGGGCAGGGCGACGACTGGTTCCGTACCGGCCCGGTGAAGATCTTCAGTGACGGGGCGCTGGGCTCGCACACCTGCCACATGAGCGAGTCCTTCGCCGGCGAGCACGGCAACACCGGCATCGCGGTCACGCCGTACGAGGAGCTGGTCGCGCTGTTCTCCCGGGCGGCGGGGGCCGGCATCGCCGTGGCGACGCACGCGATCGGCGACCGGGCCAACCACCTGGTCATCAACGCGTACGAGGCGGTCGGCCCCACGCCGGGGCTGCGGCACCGCATCGAGCACGCCCAGCACCTGCGGCCCGGCGACCTGGCGCGCATGGCGCGGCTGGGCATCGTCGCCTCGATGCAGCCCGTGCACTGCACCAGCGACATCGACCTGGTGGACCACCTGCTGGCCGGCCACGAGCTGGCCTCCTACGCCTGGCGGGGGATGCTGAACGTCGGCGTGGCGCTGGCCTTCGGCTCCGACGCACCCGTCGAGCACCCCAACCCCTTCGCCGCGCTGTACGCCGCGGTGACCCGCACCCGGACCGACGGCACCCCCGCCGGCGGTGGCAGCCGGAGCAGCGGCTGAGCATGGCCGAGGCCGTCACCGCCCACACCCTGGGCGCGGCCTACGCCGCGGGCGAGGAGGAACGCAAGGGCGTCCTCGCGCCCGGCAGACTCGCCGATTTCATCGCGGTGGACACCGACCCCTACCTGGAGTCGCCCGAGGCGGTGCTGCGCACCAAGGTTCTGACCACCGTCGTCGGCGGCGAGGTCCGCTGGCGGCGAATCTGAAGGAGCACCCCCCTTTGAACACCCGGATCCTCACCATGCTCGCCGTCGGCGGGCTGCTCACCGCGACCGCCGCCTGCGGTGCCCAGTCCCTGGACGCCGGAGACTCCGGCGACTCCGGCGCGGCGGCCTCGGCGCCGGCCGTCGTCCTCGACCAGGCCCCCGCCGAGGAGAAGGCGGCCGACGTCATCAACGCCATCACCCCCGACCAGGAGCTCGCGGCCAAGGCACCGGCGAGCCTGAAGTCCGGCGGCCTCAAGGTGGTCTCCTCGATCGGCTACCCGCCCATGGAGCTGTACGCGAGCGACGGCAAGACGCCGATCGGTTTCGACCCCGCGCTGGCGCGTGCCATCGCGAGGAAGCTCGGCGTCAAGGTGACCATCACCGACGAGGAGTTCAACTCGCAGATCCCCGGTGTGCTCACCGGCCGCTACGACTTCGTCATCTCCTCGATGAGCGACACGCCCGAACGGCAGGGCCAGGTCACGTTCGTCGACTACGTGCAGGCCGGCGCCGCGCTGCTGGTCAAGAAGGGCAACCCGGCGGGCATCACCGGGCCCGGGGACCTGTGCGGCAAGACGGTCTCCGTCGTCGACAACGGCTCCTCGATGGAGCTGGCGAGAGCTACGACGCCGCCTGCAAGAAGGACGGCAAGCCCGCCGCGGACATCCTGAAGTTCCCCGGCGACACGGAAGCCATGCTCCAGGTGAGCAACGGCCGCGCGCAGGCGAGC
The DNA here is from genome assembly GCF_002027145.1 of Microbispora sp. GKU 823. Taxonomy (NCBI): domain Bacteria; kingdom Bacillati; phylum Actinomycetota; class Actinomycetes; order Streptosporangiales; family Streptosporangiaceae; genus Microbispora; species Microbispora sp. GKU 823. The sequence goes on from NZ_MWJN01000024.1 coordinate 25,884, forward strand.
GTCACCGACTACGTGGTCGCCGCGTACAAGGCGGCCGACCCCAAGCTCGCCATGGAGGCGATCAGCCTCGACGGGACCGCGAGCCCCTGGGGGATCGGGATGAAGCCGGACAACAAGCAGCTCATCGACTCCGTCAAGGGCGCGCTCGACTCCCTCATCAAGAGCGGGGAGTACGGCAGGCTGCTCAAGGCGTGGAACCTGGACGCCCTGGCCGTCGAGTCGGCCGTGGTCAACGGCGGTAAGTGACGTGCGCACCGAACCGATCGCCGACGGGTCCGGCACGCCGGTCCCCGTCGCGCGCACCTGGCACTGGGGCCGCTGGCTCGCCGCGGCCGTCGCGCTCGTGGTCGCCGGCTGGCTGGCCTACCTGGTGGTGGTCAACCCGCGCCTGGACTGGGGCAAGGTCGCCGAGTATCTGTTCAACGAGCGGATCCTGTCCGGCGTCTGGGTCACCATCGAGATCTCCGTGCTGGCGACGGCACTCGGGCTGGTGCTCGGCGTCCTGGTCGCGGTCATGCGCCTCGCGCACAACCCGGTGCTGAGCGGGCTGGCCACGTTCTACATCTGGTTCTTCCGCGGCACGCCGGTGCTGGTGCAGCTCATCTTCTGGTACAACCTGGCGTTCCTCTTCCCCGAGCTGGTGCTCAAGATCCCGTTCACGATGATCGGGCTCAAGTGGGACACCAACCAGGTGATGACCGGCTTCACCTCGGCCATGCTGGGGCTGGGATTGAACCTGGCGGCGTACTTCGCCGAGACCGTGCGCGCCGGGATCCAGGCGGTGGACCGGGGCCAGACCGAGGCGGCGTACGCGCTGGGCATGACGCCGGCCAAGCGGATGCGGGTCATCGTGCTGCCGCAGGCGCTGCGCATCATCATCCCGCCGACCGGCAACGAGTTCATCTCCATGCTGAAGACCACCTCCCTGGTGTACGTCGTCGCCGGGCACGACCTGATGACCAACGCCAGCCAGATCTACAAGGCGAACAACCGGATCATGGAGCTGCTGATCGTGGCGAGCGTCTGGTACATGGTCATGACCGCCGTGGCGACCTTCCTGCAGGGGCGGCTGGAACGCCGCTTCGGCTCCGACGCCGTACGGCTGGTGCGCGGCGGCGGGGTCGCGGCCCGGGTCCTGCCGAAGGTGGCCGCGTGAACGCCGGGACGGCCCCCGTGGTGGTGGCGACGGACGTACGGATGGGCTACGGCGGCGTGCAGGTGCTCAACGGGGTGGACTTCACCGTGGCCTCCGGCGAGGTGAGCTGCATAATCGGGCCGTCGGGCTCGGGCAAGTCCACGTTCCTGCGGTGCCTCAACGGCCTGGAGCCGGTGCTGGGCGGCAGCCTGCGCGTGCTCGGGGAGGAGGTCGGCCACACGCTGCGGGACGGCAGGTATCACCCCTGGACGCCCAAGCAGTTCGCCGCCTTCCGCAGGAACATCGGCATGGTGTTCCAGCGATTCAACCTGTTCGCCCACCAGAGCGCGCTGGAGAACGTCGCCTGCGGCCCCGTCCACGTGCTGGGCACGCCGCCGGACCGGGCTCGTACGCTGGCGATGGAGCACCTGGATCGCGTGGGCCTGGCCGACCACGCGCACAAGAGGCCCCACCAGCTGTCGGGCGGTCAGCAGCAGCGGGTGGCCATCGCCCGGGCGCTGGCGATGAACCCGGCGCTGATGCTGTTCGACGAGCCGACCTCCGCCCTCGACCCCGAGTTGGTGGACGAGGTGCTCGAGGTCATGAAGGGCCTGGCCGCCGAGGGAATGACGATGATCGTGGTGACCCACGAGATCGCCTTCGCCCGCGAGGTCGGCGACCGGCTGGCCTTCTTCGCCGACGGCGTGGTCGTCGAAGAGGGCCGCCCCCGCGAGGTGCTCGCCGCCCCGGAGCACGAGCGCACGCGCGCGTTCCTGTCCAGCGTTCTCGGCGCCCAGGAGGGCCCCTCCACGAAGTGAGCGAGGGCCACGTGATCGTGGCCGGGCGGAGGTCCGGGCGCAGGCGGCGGGCGTCGCGAGGCCGTTCGGCAGCCGGGGGATCCTCTCCGTTCCGGGGAAAAGCGCGCTGCTAACCTAAGTCAGTCACTTGATTTAAATACGCGCACCCACCCCGACCGCGCACCGGAGACCCGCGCATGTCCCCTACCTCCGTCGCTCACGCGAGAACGGCGCGCAGGCTCAGAAGCGCCGCCGCCGTCGGCGTGGCCGGAGTGGCGCTGTTCGCCCTCAGGGACAGGGTCCCCGACCCGGACGCGGTCTGGGCTTCGGTCCGGAGGGTGAACCCGGGATGGCTGGCCGTCGCCGTGCTCGCCGAGGGCCTCTCGATGAGGCTCTTCGCGGGGCTGCTGCGCCGCCTGCTCAGGAGCGGCGGCATCAGGCTCACCCGGCCGCGCTCGATGGCCGTCACGTACGCACGCAACGCCGTGTCCGGCTCCCTGCCCGCCGGACCGGTGCTCTCGGTCGCCTTCACCATCCGTGAGCTCGGCCGGCTCGGCGCGTCGAAACCGCTGTCGGTCGCGACACTCGTGCTCAGCGCGGTGTACTCGACCGCCACCTTCGCCGTGCTGGGGCTGGTCGCGCTGCTGAGCGGCGACGCGACCCGGGTTCCCGCGCTGATCGCGCTGGCCGCCGTCGTGGTGGCCGTCCTCGCACTGGTCCGGCTGTGCCGGCGGCCCGGCGGACGTCGTTCCGGCGCCTCCCGCCGCATCCTCGCGGCCAGGGACGCGATCAGGCCGACCGGCAGGGACCGGCTGGTCCTCGCCGTCCTGGCGCTGGCCAACTGGCTTCTCGACGTGGCCTGCCTGGCCGCCGTGTGCGCGGCGGCGGGGGTCGGGCTGGGGCCGCACACCGTGCTGCTCGGCTACGTGGCGGGCAAGATCGCGGCGACGATCGCCGTCATCCCCGGCGGGCTCGGCGTCACCGAGCTCGGCATGGCCGCCACCTTCGTCGGAGCGGGTGTCACCGGCAGCGTGGCGGCGGCCGTCGTCACGCTCTACCGGCTGATCTCGTACTGGGCCGTGATCGCCGTCGGCTGGGTCTCCTGGCTGCTGCTCCGCGACGGGGTCCAGGCCCGGCTGGCCGCGGCCGGGCGGTGGCTGCTCGGCGTAATCGGCCGCGGTGAGGACGAGGCGGACGTGCGCCCGGCGGGGTGAAGCTCACGAGTCGCCGGAGACGGGTGCCAGCCACAGCCCGACGAGCGCGTCGATCAGCCCGGTCGCCGTGTCGCGCCAGCTCGATCTGGGCGTGGGGGCGCCTTCGGCGAGGGCGCGCTCGCGTTCCGCGCACACGTGCGTGATCAGCTGGCGCGCCATGTCGCTGCGCTCCGCCCGGACCTCGGCGGGCAGTTCGGGCAGACAGCGGATGAAGCCGTCCATCGCCCGTCGCAGCGAGGCGTGCGTCTCTTCGGCGATGACCGCGCGCAGCGAGGGATCGGTCACCACCTGGGCGATGAAGCGGGCGTACCAGGTCGGGTTGCCCTGGGCGGCCAGATGCTCGGTGACCGGGCGGACCAGGCAGGCCACCCAGTCGCGTACGTCGGCGGAGTCGCCGATGTCGGCCAGCATCTGCTCGCGTATCCGGTCGACCGGCTCGGCGTGCCTGCGCGCGATCGCGCGTACGAGATCCGCCTTGGTGCCGAAGTGGTAGCCGACCGCGGCGTTGTTGCCCTGCCCCGCGGCCTCGCTGACCTGGCGGTTGGACACGGCGAACACCCCGTGCTCGGCGAACAGCCGCTCCGCCGCCGACAGAATCCGCTCGCGGGTCACGCTGACCCGTTCGGCTCGCAACTTACCGGTCATCCTCACCAGCGCACCGGAATCGATGCGGTAAGTCAAGCAATTGATTTAGAACGTCTCCCGGCGCTCGCGGGCGCGGGTCGCCAGGGTCACGGGTATGGCGTGGCCCAGCACTCCGACGCCCCAGCCCAGGATCGGCCAGATCGGCCACGGATACCAGAAGTCCGTCGCCCGCCCGACGACCAGCCAGACGACCACCATGAGAAGCGAGGTGCCGGCATAGACGCCGGCGTGGATGCGCACTCCGAGCCTGGCCGCCCTGGCCTTGCGGGCCCGGCGCCGCGCCCGGTCCCTCGACGTACGCAGCTTGGGCGGCAGGTCGTCGAGGAGGGCGTCGAGCTCGGTGCGGTGCCGCGCTCGCGCGGCGACGTCCAGGCGCTCGTCGAACTCCTCTTTGGTCAGGTAGCCGGCGCCGAACGCGTCGCCGAGCAGCTCCACGGCACGGTCACGCTCGGCGGCGCCGACCCGGGGCGCGGCGGCCGGGGCGCCGGCGGGCCTGGAGTCCAGCGCGGTGCCGGAGTCGATGCTCAAGGGGGCCTCCAGGGGATCGGGCGGACGATGACCGCGCGAATACAGGTAACAGGAGCGTCGCATAGACGCGTTCGCTAATGCAAGACGCTACAGTTAACAGGTGACAACACACGATGGGAGACAGACCGATGGAGGCGTCCTCGACGGCCAGTCCTTCACGACGCCAGAGGGTGCGTGACGCGACGCTGCGCGAACTGATCTCGGTGAGCCGCGAGATCCTGACGACCCAAGGTGTCGAAGCGCTGACGATCCGGGCGGTCGCCCGGGAGATGGGGATGACCCCGCCCGGGGTCTACCGCTACTTCGACAGCCACCGCGCCCTCCTCGACGCGGTCATCGTGGCGATCCTGGACGAGCTCACCGAGTTCGTCGCCGCCAGGGTCGGCGAGGTGGACGAGGCGGACACGGCGGGCAGGCTCGTCGTCGCCAGCAGGGCGTTGCGGCGCTGGGGGGTCGACCACCCCCGGGAGTTCCACCTCTCCCTGGTCGTGTCGCCGCCGGAGGAGGAGAGCCAGGCGGTCGTCCGGAGGCGAGGCCAGGTGGGCAGGCTGTTCGGAGACATCTTCGCCGGAGTCTGGCGGGACTACGGCCGCACCTCCTCCGCTCCCTGGCTCCGCGAGCCGCGGATCGAGCCGCTGGCCGAGCGGCTCGTCCAGATCCTGGAGATCACGATGCCCTCCACCACCGCCGCGACCGCCTTCACCCGCTGCTGGATGCGGCTCTACGGAATGGTCTGCCTGGAGTCGCTCGGCCTTCCGCGGATCATCGGCGACGAGGCGGGCGATCTGTTCGAGGCGGAGCTGGCCGACCTCGCGCGGGCACTCGGCCTTCCCGAAGCCGCCTTGAACAGCGGTCGCTGACGTCCCCCCCACCACCGTCCCCACCAGGAGTGCCCAATGACCCCTCTGCAGCTCGGTCAGCCGACCCAGTTGATCGCCGGAGCCGTCCTGCTGACCGTCGTGACCATCGAGTTCGGCGGGTGGTTCCTCACCCGGATCGTCCGCGGCGCGGTGCCGATGACGCCCTTCCAGCAGACGTTCGCCCGCGCCGGGCACGCGCACGCGGGGGTGCTGGTCACCCTCGGGCTGGTGTGCCTCCTTTTCGTCGACGCCACCGGCCTCGACGGCGTCGCACTGTGGACCGCCCGGCTCGGCGTGCCGGCCGCCGCCGCGCTGATGTCCGCCGGGTTCTTCCTGTCGTCCCTCGGACGGGACGTGACCCGGCCGAACCGGCTGATCATCCTGCTCTGGCTCGGCGCGCTCTGCCTGGCGGCGGGCGTGCTGACCCTCGGCATCGGCCTGCTGACGAGCTGACCGGGCACACCGGCTGTGCATGAGACCGCTTTCCAGGGGTAGGCGAGAGCGGGAGAGTGCGCTACGGGGCCCGTGCGGGACGGCGGCGGACAGGTCATCCGTCACGTCCCGCACGGGCCTCGCTCACCTGTCGTGGACCGTGACCGCGTACCCGTCGGGGTCGCTGAAGGAGAACGTCCGGCCGAACGGCCCGTCGACCGGATCGGACAGGATCGGCACCCCCGCCGCGGCGAGCTCGTCATGGAGCCGCTGGGCGTCGTCCGTCTTGAACCACAGCGCCACCCCGAGGCCCGGACGCGGGACCGACTCCAGGTCGACGCCGGGCAGCGGCTCGCGTACCGCGAACGGGATGGGCTCGGTGGCGAACACCACGGCGTGCGGCGGCCCGGCCGGGTTACGCCGCAGCCCGAGGCGCTTCTCGTAGAACGCCGCCGCCGCCTCCAGATCGCGCACCTGCAACGCCACGAAATCCACTCCGGTCATGGTGACGACCGACCTTCCTATGTCAGGGGTTTGACATTAGGACCCTATGTCAGACTGTTGACATGAGGCAAGTGAGCAATGGCGCGGACCTCGGCCGCCTGGTGGGCTACCAGTTGAAGAGGGTCCAGGCGGCCCTGCGCTCGGCCATGGACGCCGCGCTGCGCCCCCACGACCTGACCACTCCGCAGTACGCCTGCCTGGAACTGCTCGACCAGCGGCCGGGGCTGTCCAACGCCGAACTGGCCAGGGGCGCCTTCGTCACCCGCCAGTCGATGAACGTGTTGCTCCGCAATCTCGAGGACGCCGGGCTGGTCGAGCGACCGGCGTCCGCGCCGCAGGGCAGAGCCCTGCCCACCACGCTGACGGCGGAGGGCAGAGCTCGGCTCGTCGCCGCGCGGGGCGACGTGCTCGAGATCGAACAGCGGATGACCGCCCACCTGGACGCGGAGCAGGCCGACCTCCTGCTTGGCCACCTGGAGCGGATGACGGACGCCTTGGACCCCCGCCCTCGGGATTCACCTAATCTGACGTGAGAGTAGGGTGATTCCGGTCACGTGGCTCTCCCGGCCGACGCGCAGCCGTCCCGCGACATCCCCGCGCCCCGCGTCGTGGCCGCCGGGAGGCCAGGGATCCGGGCGGCCTCGCCGCTCGCGACAGCCGTCGCGCGCGGCGGATTTCTCCGCGGCGGGTCCGGCCACACGAGAGACCGCACGTGGAAGAGGGAGGACGATGTCCGTCTACCGCGTCAGGATGTACAGCGGGTTTCAGCGCACCCTCACCGCCGACCGCGTCGTCGTCAACGGCGACAACATCTGTTTCGAGCGGAGCAGGAACGGGTCCTGGGTGGCGGCGCTCCAACTGCCGACCCAACTGGTCACCCGGGTCCGCCGGCGGTGCGTCCAGCCGGACGGCACGGTGACGTGGAACGTCGAGAGACCGGGGCCCAGCACCTACTGACCTCGAGCGCCCGCTCCCGGCCGCCAATGGTTATTGCTCTATAACCTTCCGTGAGAGTAGAGTCTGCCCCGCTTGCGGTGGGACTCCGCTTCGCCGCGTGCTCGCCCATCGCAGGCGTCAACGCCACCGGACGGCCCGCCTGGCCCTTCCCCCTCGCCGGGCGCGCCGTCGCGGTGGGAGCATGCGCTGCCGCCTGGCTCCGCCGGGGTGAGCCCTGAGCCTTATGCTTGTCCTCCCCTCCAGCCGGACTCCCGGACGAGAGGTATCGTCGCCGAAGAGTTCCAGGGAGCTGTTCTGCGAAACCCTGCCCTCACGTGAGGGTAGGCCGCGAGTGGTGACGGTACCCGCACGGGCGCGGTGACCACGGGGTAGGAAAGGTGAGCGGAGCGATGCCTGAAGGTCGGGTGCAGATCGGCGAGGTCGCCGAGCGGCTCGGGCTGTCCCTGCGCACCATCCGCCATTACGAGGAGGTCGGCCTGGTCGTGCCCGCCCGCACGCAGGGCGGCTTCCGGCTCTACAGCGAGGAGGACGTGCAGCGCCTGGCGCTGATCAGGCGGATGAAACCGCTGGGGTTCACGCTGGAGGAGATGCGCGACCTGCTGGAGATCACCGACCGGCTCGCCCGCGGTGACGACGACCCCGGCCTGCTCACCCGGCTGCAGCTGTTCGAGAAGACGGTGGCCGAACGCGCCGACAGACTGCGCGAGCAACTCGCGATGGCCAGGGAGTTCGCCGAGCAGCTCCGCCGCCAGCGGATGAACGGCCCGAAGGCCGTGTCAGCCCGCTGATCTGTTCCTCCCCGTCAGCCCGCTGACCTGTGTCTCCCCGTCAGCCCGCTGACCTGTCTCCCCCGTGCCCAAGTCCGTCCCAAGTGCCGGCTAAGCCCTGGCGCCTAATTTCACCGGCGTAAGGAATTCCGCAGCGAGGGAGCTTGGGATGTCCCTGTCGCCCACGTCCGGCACGGCCGGGCGCACGAACTGGCCCGCCGAGATCCTGCCGGTGATCGAGAACGCGCTGACCTGCGAGTACGCCTCGCTCACCCGCGCCGGCGCGCCGATCACCTGGCCTGTGGGGCCCTACGTCGCCGAGGACGGCCGTACGGTCGACGTCTCGACGGGCCTGACCTATCCGTCCAAGGCGGAGCGGGCCAGACGCGACCCCAGGGTCGCCCTGCTGTTCTCCGACCCCACGGGGTCACCCGTCTCCGATCCTCCCGTCGTGCTCGTCCAGGGCCTGGCCACCGTGCGGGACGCGGACCTGCAGGCCAACACCGATCTCTATCTGCGGCGGACGCTGGCGAAGTATCCGCAGGCGGTCGCGCGGCAGCCGTGGTTCCTCCTGCGGCGCCAGGCCTGGTACTGGGCGAGGATATGGATCGGGGTCACTCCGCTGCGCGTGCTGTGGTGGCCGCACGGGCGGCTCGACGCGCCTCCTCTGCACTGGGAGGCGGCGCCGGAGGTGACCGCGCCGCCGTCGGACCCCGCCCCCACCGGAGCCGGCGCTCCGGGATGGCTGCAGCCGCCCGCCGACTGGCGCCTGCGCGCCGACTACGCCGTCCGCCTCGGCGACCCCGTGCTGACCGTGACCGGCGAGGACGGCTGGCCCCTGCCGCTGCGTTCGCTGGGCGCGACCCGCGTGGACGACGGCTTCCTCGTACGGACCGGCCCGCCCGGCGTCCTGGCGCGGGGACGGGCCTGCCTGACCTTCCACACCCACGGCGCCGACATGAGCGGCCAGGACAACGTCGTGCTGGTCGGCGAGGCCACGCCCCTGCCCGACGGGGTCCACGTGGGGGTCGAGCGCGCGCTGGCCGACTTCAGCCTCAGCGGGAGCCGCTTCGGACAGGTGCGGAAGATGATGCGGACCGCTCGCGGCCTGGCACCGCGACTCGAACGGGAGGCCGCGCGGCGCGGGCAGCCCGTTCCCGTGCTCCGGCGTCCCGGCTGATCACAGGCGTGCGAGCGCGTCACGAGCCGCCTTCTCCCAGTGAGGAGAGCCGACCTGCCGGGCGACCTGTGCCGCACGGCCGTAGTGTCCCGTCGCGGCCTCGGATCTGCCGAGGAAGACGGCGAGGTCGCCGAGCGTGTGGGCCACCGGGCCGAAGGTGACCGACGCGGTGCTCATCCCGGCCATCTCCCCCTCCACGGGGAGGAGCTGGTGGTAGCACTCTGCGGCCGCCTCGCGCTCCGCCAACGCGATCGCGGTCGCCGACCGCGCCGCCATCATGCCCACCCAGGAGAAGTCACGGCGCGGGAGGGCCGCCGGCCACACGGCCCTGGCCTCCTCCAGGCGGCCGGCCGCCACGAGCGCGCGGGCGTACAGCTCTACGACCTCCTGCGGGATCCGCTCCCACACCGGGGCGAGCGCCTCCACGCACTCGTCGAAGCGTCCGGCCGCGAGACGGACCGCGAAACAGCCCACGGCGCCCATGAGGGACGATATCGACGCCCCCGACTCCGCCATCCGCTTGCCCAGCGTCGTGTACGCCTCCTCGGCCTGCTCGAACTCTCCCCGCAGGAGCAGATGCAGGGCGTCGAGGAACGCGAGGATGCCGAGGGCGTGGCCGAGCTGGCCGCTCGTCGAGTGCTCCGCCGCCTGGTCGGCGTGGTGCCGGGCGCCGGCCCAGTCGTTTCGGCTCAGCGCGACCATGCAGAGCGCCGCGTGGCCGAGCGTCTGGTAGCCGAGCAGCCCGGCCGACGAGGAGATCCGGAGCAACTCGTGCCCCAGTCCTTCCAGCTCCTCGCGCCTGTCGGGGGCCTGGCAGGCCCAGTAGCGGGCGTTCAGCGCCATGCACAGCAGGTGCGGGTCGCCGATGCCGCGGGCGATGGCGACCGCCTCCGTGCTCGCCGTCTCCACCCGGGCGGCGTCGTGTCCCTCGACGGCGTGGCACAGCGTGACCAGCAGAAGGCAGCGCAGCTCGCCCGTCTCCCGGGGGAGGGCGTCCTCGACGGCGTGCACCAGATCGCGATCGAGCCTCCGCTCCGGCTGGATGGTCCAGATGACGGGCGCGTCGAAGGCCACCGCGGCCCGGGCGACGGCCTTCGGATCGGCGGTTCTCCGGGCGACGGTCAGCGCCTTCGCCCGGGCGTCGAGCGCCCTCTCCACCTCACCGGCGTGCGCCAGCGCCGACACCAGGCGGCACATCAAGTCGAGTCGCAGCGCCTCGGGCGGGTCGGGCGCGAGATCGAGCGCACCCAGCGCGCCGTCCAGGAAGGCCGCCGCGTCCCGGTGGGCGTACAGGGCGGACGCCTGGGCCGCCGCACGCGACGCGTACTCCGCCGCGGCCGGCGCGGTGGCGGTGGTCGCGGCGGCGAGGGCGTGGTGCCCCAGGGCTCCGACGTCCCCGGGCCGCACGGTCTCCAGGGCCGTCACGACCTTGCGGTGCATCCGGGCGCGCCGCAGCCGGGGAATGTCCTCGTAGAGGGTCTCGCGGACCAGCACGTGGGCGAAGCGGACCCGGCCCGGCCGGGGCTCCTCGAGCAGCCCGGCCAGCACCCCCGCCTCCAGCCCGTCGAGCACGGTCTCCTCGTCGCCTCCCGGCATCGCGATGAGCACGTCGGCGTCGACCTCCCTGCCGAGCACCGCGGCGTTGCGCAACGTCACCTGGACCGCGCCGGGGAGGCGGGCGACCCGCCGCCGGATCAGGTCCCGCACCCCGGGCGGCAGCACGTTCACCGCGGAGGGGCCGTCGATCGCGAGCAGCCGCGCCGTCTCGCTCACGAACAACGGGTTGCCGCCGGTGCGCTCGCTGACCTTCCGCGCGGTCGCCCGATCCACGTCCATGCCGGACCGCTCGGTGAGCAGCCGGGCGACCTCGTCCGGTGCGAGACCGCTCAGCTCCAGGTTCTCCACCGTCTGGACGGCGAGGGCGGCAGCGGTCGCCATCAGGTCGGCGCCCGACTCCCCGGGCCGGTGCGTGAGCAGGACGAGGACGGGTGTCGCGGCCAGCCGTACGGCCAGATGGCGCAGCAGCTGAAGGGTCTCCTCGTCGGCCCTGTGGACGTCCTCCAGCACGATCAGCAGCGGCCCCGGCACGCCGTCCACGTAGTCGCCCACGGCCCTGGCCAGCCAGAACTGGCCGACCGGCGCGGCGTCGTCGGTCAGCAGCGGCGCCAGCCGCGCGGCGGTCTCCGGCGGGGGCGGCGTGGTCGCCGCGAGATCGCGCAGCACCTCGCTCCACGCCCACGCGGGCGGCACCCCGCCCGTCGTCTCCGGGCACCGGCCGACGACGGTCCGCCAGCCCCGCGCCGACAGGTGCCCCACCAGGGCGTCGGCCAGGGTGCTCTTGCCCAGCCCGGCCTCCCCGCCGAGCCACGCGACCCGGAACCCCTCCCCGGCCTGCTCAGCGGCGGCGACCAGGCGGGACAGCTCCCTCGTACGGCCGACCATCCTGCCGGGAGCCGGCGGGCGCGGCCGGTCGGGCGGCACGACCAGCGGCGTGGGCGCGGGCTCCCGGACGATCAGGTCGAGCGAGGGGGCCTGGGCGAGGATGTCCGCCTCCAGGCTCCGCAGCGCGGGCCCGGGATCCACGCCGAGCTCATCCGCCAGCAGGGCCCGGGTGCGGCGCAGGACCGCCAGGGCGTCTCCCTGACGGCCGGCGCGGTAGTACGAGAGCGCGAGCAACCGGACCGCGTTCTCCCGCAGCGGCTGGGCGGCGACGTGCCGTTCCAGCTCGGGGACCAGTTCGGCGTGGCGGCCGAGCGCCAGGCCCGCCTCGGCGCGGTATTCGATCGCGACCGCCCGCAGCTCCAGCAGGTGGCCCACCTCGGGCACGGCCCACTCCTGGTCGGCGAACTCCGCGTACGCCTGGCCGGTCCACAAAGACAGCGCCTCACTGATCGTGTCGAAGGCGCCGGCGGGATCGCGCCGGGCGAGGAGGCCGGCGGCGGCGTCGACCAGTTTGGGGAAGCGCCAGGCGTCCACGTCCTCGGTGTCGAGTGCGAGGCGATATCCGGGCGGCGCGCTCACCAGCACGCGGGCGGCGGACCGCGGCGCGCGATCGGGCTCAAGGACGCGGCGCAGATTCGAGACGTACACCTGGAGCGCGCCGAGCGCCTTCGGCGGCGGCTGGCCCTTCCACAGGTCGTCGATGAACCGGTCGGTGGACACGATGTGCCCCTGTGCGCAGACCAGCCGGGCCATCACGGCCCGGTGGAGTGACGTGCCGAGCTCGACAGGGCGGCCCGCCACCTCCGCGCCGATGTGGCCCAACACCAGAACTCGCACCATAGCGGGTAAAGCATAGGTCTGTTTCCTTTTACGTCGACGGCTCATTAGGGTGAGCGCTCGATTCCCGATCGATTTCCTCCTCGATTTCCTGGATGACTCCGTGCGCCACTATCAGTGGGGTGTTCCCGCCCTGGTCGCCGCCGCCGGATATGGCGCGGTGGTCGCAGTCGCCGCCGCGGTCGCGACGGCCCGCGGCGACATCGGGTTCCTCTGGCGGTCGACCCTCTTCGCGGAGGTCAACGAGGACGTCACGGCCGTATGGCCGAACGCGCTCGTCCTCCTCGCGGCGGGCGGGCTGTGGGGGCTGGGCGCTGTGGCAGGGCCTGCGAGGCCCGGTCGCGGGGGCGACCGCCGGTGACGGACCGCGGTGTGCTGCGGTTGCGCGTGGCGTTTTACGCCGCGGCGGGGTCCTGGATGGTATGCGCGGTCGCACCGGCCTGGCCGTGGTGGGCGGTGGTGATCGACTCGCTGGTCATGTCGACGCTCGTGGTGCTGTTCCACCCGGTGCTGCGCCGCACCGTGGGGTTCACCGGGCTCGCCCTGGCCGCGGGCCTGCTGAGCAACACGAGCACTGCCGCCGTCGAGGTGTTCGACGTGCTCGACTGGCGCGAGGCGCGGCGAGTGGCCGACATGCCCGATCTCAGCGCCCTGGCGGGCCTGATCTGGACGGCACTGGTGTTTCTGACGCAGTGGCGGGACGGCCGCTGGCGGCGGGCGACCGTCGGGTACGGCATCGCCTCCCTGGTGGCGCCGCTCGTGCTCCTGCTGATGGCCGTCCCGCTGGAGATCGCCGGGATCTCCGGGGGCGTCTACGTCAGCGCGATCACGGCGACCGACGCCCTGTCAGTGATCTGGCTCGCCCGTTCGGCCCACGAACTCACCGACCCATCCGCCTCACCCGCCCCGATCGCCCCGGCCGGACCGCCGCCCGCACAGGCGTCCGGGTAATGGTTCGTTATGCGGATACCCGCCCTCGCCTTGGGGATAGCGAGCCTTCGTATGGCCTGCATAATCTGCGATAAGTGACGCTCTTTCCGACCGTATGACGCGCAGCGTACGGAGCGTCGGGGCGCTTCTCGACAAGAGTCCCCGCCCGCTGGTGACCAAGGAGCACGACACGATGAACTCGCAGACCATGGACCGCGCGGACGTCTGCACGCCCGAGGCGGTCGTTTCCGAATACACGTGTCCGGTGCCGCACACTCCTCAGGCGGTCGGCGACGTGCGACACCGTGCGCTCGGCGTGCTGACGGCCTGGGGTACGCCCGGGGCCGCCGCGCAGGAGGCCGTGCTGGTGATCTCCGAGATGGTGACCAACGCCGTACTCCACGCCCTGCCACCGGCCGAGCTCCGGCTCCTCCTCTGCTCGGAGGATGACCGCGACGTCATCCGGGTCGAGGTCACCGACGCCGGCGAGGCACCGGTGTGGCCGGGGACCGGGACATGCCCGGACGAGAGCGGGCGCGGCGCCCTCGTCGTCGACGCCCTCGCCCTCCGGCACGGCTCCCTGAGCCGTCCCTGCGGGACCACCACCTGGTGGGCGGACCTGCCGGCCCGCTGAGCCGGCCGTACGCCCGCGGGCTCAGCGGCGCAGGGTCTCCGACGGCGACTCCCCGAAACGCCGGCGGTAGGCGAGGGCGAACCGCCCGAGGTGGACGAACCCCCAGCGGTAGGCGACGTCGGTGACCGTGGTGGCGCCCGGATCCTGGACCGTGAGTTCGGCACGCACCCGATCGAGGCGCACCTCCCGCAGATAGCTCGTGGGCGTCGTCTCCAGCTGACGCCGGAACCCCTCCTGAAGCGCCCGCGCGCCGACGCCCACCGCCTCGGCGATCTCCTCCACCGTGAGCGGTTCCGCCGCCCGCGCCTCGATCAGGTCCACGGCCCGTTCCACCGCCGTCGGCGCGACGCGGGGCTGCCCGCCCGTCAGCGCATCGCTGTAGTTGCTGGGCTGGGCCAGCAGCAGCTGCGTCATCAGCAGCCCCTCCAGCTGCCTGAGTGCGATGGGCTGCTCCAGCATGGCGCCGCCGGTCTCCGCCTCCCGCCTGAGCAGGTCGACGACCGAGAGCCACGATCGGACGGGGGGGCCGGGTCAGGTCCATGCCGAGAGAGAAGGTGAGCGGCCTGCGCGGCGTGCGCCCCATGAGCTTGGCGAGGTGGGCTTCGAGCGCGGCACGGTCGAAGCGGGTGATCAGCGACGCGTGCCCGGGGGGCCACCGCATGCACATGGGCCGCGTCAGCGACAGTACGGCGGCGAGTTCCGGCGTCGCCGTGATCCGTTCGCGCCCGTGGGACACCTCCGCGGCGCCGGTCAGCGGCATCTCGACGAGCAGGTAGCTGTCCAGCGGCTGCGGCGTGATCAGCACCTCCGTGCCGTAGCCGAGGGAGTACAGCCCGATCCCGTCGAGCGTCACCCCGTTCATGCGGACGTCGAGCCGGCCCTCCGGATTCACCGGGCGCAGCCCGTGGTCGCCGAGGTCGTTCCCGACCCTCTTACGGGCCTCGTCGACGTCGTGCGTGTGCAGCCGCTGATGTGCGGCGAAAGGTAGCGAGTGTTCGGCCATTTTCGCCTCCCCAAGCGGGCAGGCCCCCCGTTCCCGCAGCTGGCGGGCGTGATACAAGCCTACGACCCTCCCGGCGGCACCTCGCCGGGTGAGGACCGGGCCGGACGATCAGATCAGGCGGCGGGAGACGATGCCGGTGCCGACATCGTGGCCGCACCAGAGGCGGAACCGTTCCCCGGGGCGCAGATACTCGACGGCGTCGTCGTCGGTGGTCGCGATGGTCACCACGTGCAGCCAGTCTCCGGGGGACAGCGGCTCCTCGTCGTCCGCGGTGATCGCCACCTGGAACGGCCGGCTGGGCCCCTCGCCGTGCTCCCCGGTGCCGGCGCAGACCACCAGCGACTGCGTGCGGAAGGGAAGTTCGTGCGGCAGACCGCCCTGGTCGGAGGGCAGGAGCGTGATCAGTGCCTTTGCTTGGACGGTCATCGAGACCACCGACTTTCACGCGTCAGTTGCACTGCGTTCTATTGCATTGTGCAACGTTCGACCCGGCCGTCTGCTTCCCCAGGCCTCACCCTCCAGTGTGCGCCGGTGCGGTCGAACCGCGCACCACCAGTTCCGTCGCGAGTTCGACGTGATGCGACTCGATCTGCTCCCCGGCCGCCAGGCGCAGCGCCGTACGCACCGCGACGGCGCCCATCTCCCGCAGCGGCTGCCGCACGGTGGTCAGGGGCGGCGAGGCCATCCGGGCGACCTGCGTGTCGTCGAAGCCCACGACGCTGAGGTCCTCGGGCACGCGCAACCCCCGCGCCCTGGCCGCCTCCAGCACCCCGAGGGCGATGTCGTCGCAGCCCGCGAAGATCGCCGTCGGCGCCTCGGGCAGGTCGAGCAGGGCCGCCCCGCCCGCCACGCCGTCGTGGTAGTGGAAAGTTCCGGTCCGCACGTACCCCGGCAGGACGGGCGCACCCGCGGCCTCCATGGCGGCTCGGTAGCCGTGCAGCCGGGCCTGGTTGCAGGCCGCGGTGGCCGGGCCGCCGAGATAGGCGACGCGCCGGTGGCCGAGCGCGAGCAGGTGCTGCGTCGCGGCCATGCCACCGGCGAAGTTCGTCGAGCCGACGCTGGTCACCCGGGCCCGCGGCAGGTTCAGCGGGTCGATCACGACCAGGGGCAGCCGCGCCCGGGCCAGGGCGGTGAGCTGCCCGGAGGTCAGTTCGCCGGTGACGGCGACCAACGCCCGCCGCCCGGCCGCGACCAGTTCGCGCGCCCACCCTCCCGTGCGGTCGGCGTTGCGCCGGATGCTCACCACGACGGCCACGTCGAGATCGGCGCCGGCCTGCACCGCGCCCTGGACGATCTCGGTGGAGTACGCGTTGAGGTCCGCGTCGAACTCCACCTCGATCGTGTCGGGCGCCACCTCACCGCGGCGCTGCGGCGGCGCGACGTAGTCGTGCTGCTCCAGCAGCGACAGCACCAGGGAACGCGTCTCCGGCGCGACGTCGCTGCGGCCGTTGAGCACCTTCGACACGGTCGCGACCGACACCCCCGCCGAGGCCGCGACCGTGGCGAGAGTGGCCCGCCTACGACTGGGCGGCATCTGTTCCTCCCTGCTCGGGGCCAGCCGGTCGCACCTCCACGGGAGTGACCAGCCGCCGGCCGCGGCCGACGTGGCGCAGCGGGCCGGTCAGCCGTACGCGGCCCCGGCACGGCAGGTCCGACGCGGAGGTGCCGACGAACACCTCGATGTCTCCGGGCTCGACGATCCGCCGCAGGTCGCGGCCGGTGAAGGCGGTCCTGTCCGCGTGCACGGCGAAGGTCGCCCGCGCGCTCTCGCCGGGCTCCAGCCGCACCCGGGCGAACCCGGCGAGCTGCCGCACCGGCCTGGTCACCTGGGCCAGCACGTCGTGCAGGTAGAGCTGGACGACCTCCTCGCCCGCCCGGTTCCCGGTGTTGCGCACGCGCACCGACACGGTGAACTCCCCGTCGGTGGGCACCTCCGCGTCGCTGATCTCCAGGTCGCCGACCTCGAAGGTGGTGTAGGAGGAGCCGTAGCCGAACGGGAACAGCGGCGTCGGGTCGAGGTTGCTGATGCCGTGGCTGTCGGAGCCCAGCGGCGGCTGCAGGTAGGTGCCCGGCTGCCGCCCGGGGTCCGCGGGATCTGCACCGGCAGCTTCCCGCTGGGCTGCACCCGGCCGGACAGGACGCCGGCGATGGCCGCCCCGCCCTCCTCGCCCGGCATGAACGCCTGGACGAGCGCGGCGGCCTGGTCACGCACCCGCCCCAGCGCGTACGGCCGGCCCGACACGACGACCACCACGACCGGCGTGCCCGTGGCGGCCAGCGCGAGCAGCAGGTCCTCCTGCGCCCCCGGCAGCCGCAGGTCCTCGGCGTCGCAGCCCTCACCCGAGGTGCCCTGCCCGAATAGCCCGGCGAGGTCGCCGACGACGGCCACGCACAGGTCGGACTCGCGGGCGGCCGTGAGCGCGGCGGCGAAGCCGGACCGGTCCTCGTCCCGCCAGTCGCAGCCCCGCTCGTGGACGATTTCGGCGTCCGGCAGCTCGGCCCGCAGCGCGTCGAGGAGGCTGGGCGCCTCAACGCCGAGCCCGAGGCCCGGGTGGCGCGGCAGCACGTGGTTGGGGAAGGCGTAGCAGCCCATGAACGTGCGGGGGTCGTCGGCGCAGGGCCCGACCACGGCCACCCGGCGCGGTCCCGGGCGTCCCTCCCCGAGCAGCGGCAGCGCGTCGCCCGCGTCGAGCAGCACGATCGACCGCTCGGCCAGCTCCCTGGCCAGCGCCCGGTTCGCGGGCGAGTCGAGGTCCACGGCGTCCGCGCCGGCCACCGACCCCTCCGGCGTCCAGTCCGGGTCGAGCAGCCCGAGCTGCACCTTCTGGGTGAGCAGGCGGCGCGCGGCCCGGTCCACCAGTTCCTCGGGCAGCTCGCCCCGCCGCACCCGCTCGGCCAGGTGCTGGCCGAAGCCGAGCGTGTCGGGCAGCTCGACATCGAGGCCGGCGGTCAGCGCGAGCACCCCGGCCTCCTCGTGGTCCGCGGCGACCTGGTGCATCTTCGCGAGGAACGCGATCGCCCAGTAGTCCGACACGACCGTGCCGGTGAACCCCCACTCGTCGCGCAGCACCTCGGTCAGCAGCCAGGGGTCGGCGGCGGCGGGCACGCCGTCCACGTCCGAGTAGGAGTTCATGACCGAGCGCGCGCCGCCCTCGGCGATGGCGGTCTCGAACGTCGGCAGGATCATGTCCATGAGCTCGCGCCGGCCCATCGGGACCGGGCCGTGGTTGCGGGCCGCCCGCGACGCGGAGTAACCGGCGAAGTGCTTGAGCGTGGCGATGACCCCGGCGTTCTCCAGGCCGCGCACGTAGGCCGCGCCGAGAGTCGCGACGAGGTACGGATCCTCGCCCATGGTCTCCTCGACCCGGCCCCAGCGGTAGTCGCGCACCACGTCAAGCACCGGCGACAGGCCCTGGTGGGCGCCCACGGCGCGCATGTCCCTGCCGATGGCGGCGGCCATCCGCTCCACGAGTTCGGGGTCGAAGGTCGCGCCCCAGGCGATGGCCGCCGGGTAGACGGTCGCGCCGTAGGTGGTGAAACCGGTCAGGCACTCCTCGTGGACCAGTGCGGGGATGCCGAGCCGGGAATGCTTCATCACCTCGCGTTGCAGCCGCACCACCTCCGCCGCGCCCTCCACCGCCGTCACCGGAGCGCTGCCGAAAACCCGTGTCAGGTGACCGAGCCCGTGGCGTGCGGCCTCCTCGATGGGCACCGTCCCCGAGGCGGCGAAGACGTCCTGCATGGGGGCCACGTTGTGCGCGTTGTCGGGCTCCACCTCCTCCGGGGACTGCATGTCGTTGCCGATCCACCGGCTGCCGAGCTGGCCGACCTTCTCCTCAAGGGTCATCTCCGCGAGGAGGGCCTCGACCCGGTCGGCCACGGGGAGTGCCGGGTCCTGCCACGCCCGGAGCGTCCCGTCCGCCGCGTGCGTCCGATCTGGGGCCGTCATCTGCTCTCCTCAAAAATGTTTCGAAACATTTCGGCGTCGCGGGCGGTTCTGTCGGCTTTCTTTCGACCGACCATGATCACCAGGTGAGACGCCTGTTCGTCGGTACTTTACACATGCCTCACGTTGAGCTGGAGAGGTCGTGAGAGCGCTCTTGACAGTCAGGTATCGCAAATCTAGATTGGCGTGCCACGCGGCTTGTGTCGAAATGTTTCGAACGAGCTGACTTCAAGAAGGAGTGGACAGTGGCACTGGGGTGCCGATCCACGTCGCCCCCGCCGCGTCCGAGAATTTTTCAACGAGCCGCGGCCAGCCTCGGCGTTCGACGTACGGAGATCAGCGTGGAGTCCAGGACATCATCCCGCCGCACCTTCCTCACCCTCTCCATGGGCCTCCCCCTCGGTGCCGCGTTGGCGGCCTGCGGCACGTCCGGCCCCGCCCCTTCCGGCGGGGGCGCCGGCGGCGCCACGGGCGGCAGCGGCGGCGGAGGGGCCAAGGCCACCTACTGGTTCCTTCAGGGCCCGCCCGGAGAGGCCCCCCGCACCGCGGCCGTCCAGCGGTTCAACAAGGCCAACCCCAACGGCCAGATCGAACTGACGACCATCCAGAACGACGCGTACAAGACGAAGATCAAGACCGCGATCGGGGCCAACCAGGCGCCCACCATCATCTGGGGCTGGGGCGGCGGCGGTCTGCGCAGCTACGTGCAGGCCGGCCAGGTCGAGGACCTCACCTCGTGGTTCGAGCAGAACTCCGCCGTGAAGGACCGGCTGTTCCCCTCCTCCTTCGGCGCGGCGACGATCGACGGCAAGATCTACGCGATGCCGTGCGAGACCGTGCAGCCGATCGTCCTGTTCTACAACAAGAAGGTCTTCGAGAAGGTCGGGGCGCAGCCGCCGCAGTCCTACGGCGACATCCTCGACCTGGTGAAGAAGTTCAACGCGGCGGGGATCGCGCCGTTCTCCCTGGCCGGCCAGTCGCGCTGGACGAACATGATGTGGCTGGAGTTCCTCTTCGACCGCATCGGCGGTCCCGAGGTGTTCCAGGCCGTCTTCGACGGCGAGAAGGACGCCTGGAACAACCCCGCCTCCATCGAGGCCCTGACCAAGATGCAGGAGCTCATCAAGGCCAACGCGTTCATCAAGGGCTTCTCCTCCATCACCGCCGACTCCAACGCCGACCAGGCGCTGCTGTACACCGGCAAGGCCGCGATGATGCTGCACGGCAGCTGGTCGTACGGCATCCAGCAGGCGCAGGGCGGAGACATCGTCCCCAGCGGCGGCCTCGGCTGGATGAACTTCCCGCCGGTCGACGGCGGCAAGGGCGACCCGAGCGACACCGTCGGCAACCCCGGCCAGTACCTGTCGATCTCCTCGAAGGCGACGCCCGAGCAGAAGGAGATCGCCAAGAAGTTCTTCGCCACCGGAGTCCTCGACGACCAGGAGCAGAAGGACTGGGTCGGCACCGGCGGTGTGCCGATCGTCAAGGGCTCCGACAAGCTGTTCGCCGGGTCCAAGGACGCCGAGTTCCTGAACTTCATCTACGGCGTCGCCAGCAACGCCAAGGTGTTCGCGCAGTCCTGGGACCAGGCGCTCAGCCCGACTGCGGCCGAGGTGCTGCTGGACAACATCGCCAAGCTGTTCCAGCTGTCGATCTCGCCGCAGCAGTTCGCGACGAACATGAACGCGGTCATCGGTAAGTAAGCATGTCCGCTATCTCTGCTCGAAGGACGTCGTCCGCCGCCGCGCACAAGGCGCGCGGCGGCGCCGTCCTGCCGTGGCTCGCCCTGCCGGCCCTGCTGGCCTTCGCGGCCTTCGCGCTGATTCCGCTGATCGGGGTCCTGCTGCTCAGCTTCACGTCCTGGGACACGCTGGGCGAGATCAAGCTGACCGGGCTCGAGAGCTGGCGGGCGGTGCTCTCCGACCCCGGCCTGCCGCACGCGCTGTGGGTGACGTTCCTGATCACGGCGCTCTCCTGGGCGGTCCAGACACCGGCCAGCATCCTGATCGGGGTGTTCCTGGCGGGCCGTCAGCGCTACCGCGAACTGCTCGCGGTGCTGTACTTCATCCCGCTGCTGCTCAGCTCGGCGGCCATCGCGATCACCTTCAAGGCGCTGCTCGACCCGAACTTCGGACTCGGCGCGGGGCTGCACATCGACCTGCTCAACCAGGACTGGCTCGGCACGCCCAGCCTCGCCATGGGCGTCGTGATCTTCATCGTGTCCTGGCAGTTCATCCCGTTCCACGCGCTGCTCTACCAGGGCGGCGTGCGGCAGATCCCGCGTTCGCTCTACGAGGCCGCGGAGCTGGACGGCGCGGGACGGGTCCGCATGTTCTTCAACATCACCCTGCCCCAGCTCAAGTACACCGCCATCACGTCCTCCACGCTGATGGTCGTCGGCTCCCTGACGTTCTTCGACCTGATCTTCGTGCTGACCGAGGGCGGTCCCGGCGACGCCACCCGCGCGCTCGCCCTGGACATGTACAAGCGCGGCATCCAGGCCAACCTCATGGGACAGGCCTGTGTGATCGGTGTCATCCTCGTTCTCGTGGGCCTCGCTCTGGCGCTGCTGCTGCGCCGGCTGGGCGGCCGCAACCCCAACGCCAGCCAGCTGGAAGGGGCCTGACCGTGACCGCGACCCACACCTCGAGGGCGGCCCAGCGCACTGCGGCGCCGGGGGCGCACGGACGCCGCCGGCCGAAGACGACCTCCCAGCGCCCCAACTGGCTTGCCGGGCTGATGGGCTGGCTGTGGCTGGCCGTGGTGATCATTCCGATCTACTGGATCGTGATCACCAGCTTCAAGACGCAGTCCAACTACTACATCACCAACCCGCTGGTGCCGCCCAGCGATCCGACCCTCGACAACTACCGGCTCGTGCTCGACCTGGACTTCCCGCTGTACTTCCTCAACAGCCTCCTCGTCGCCATCGGCACGGTCATCCCTTCGGTCCTGTTCGCGTTCATGGCGGCGTACGCGATCGTCCGGAGCGCCGGCGCCAGCCGCTTCCTCCGCGGCGTGAACTCGCTGTTCCTCATGGGTCTGGCCATCCCGCTGCAGGCGACGGTCATCCCGGTCTACCTGCTGATCATCAAGCTGCACCTCTACGACTCGCTGACGGCGCTGATCCTGCCGTCGGTCGCCTTCGCGATCCCGCTGTCGGTGCTGGTGCTGGCCAACTTCATCAGGGACGTGCCCAAGGAACTGTTCGAGTCGATGCGGATGGACGGCGCGACCGAGTGGAAGACCCTGTGGGGCCTGGCCTTCCCACTCACCCGGCCGGCCGTGGTGACGGTGTCGATCTACAACGCGCTGCAGGTCTGGAACGGGTTCCTGCTGCCGCTGATCCTCACCCAGAGCCCCGACAAGCGCACGCTGCCGCTGGCGCTGGCGGCGTTCCAGGGCGGGCCGTACGGCGTGAACGTGCCCGCCGTGCTGGCCTCCGTCGTGCTGACCATCCTGCCGATGCTGATCCTCTACACGGTCGGCCGCCGTCAGCTGCTCAGCGGCCTGACCGCCGGTTTCGGCAAGTAGACCGAGGGTTTCACGCCCCGCCGTACAGACGGCCCAGGTCGACGAGTTCCACGTCGGGCCGTCTGTCGGCGAGGCGGACCAGCGCGGCCGAGAACCCCGAGCGGGCGAACAGGAGCAGCTTGGGCAGGGCAGTGACCTTGCCACTGGGCAGTAGTCCGCGCAGGTGTTCCAGGCGTTCCAACTGAGGGACGTCGACAGGGGCTTCGGTGCTCTTGGCCTCGCCGATCGCGGTGATCCGGTCGGCGGCGAACGAGGCGGACTCCGTGACGACGACGTCGAGCTCATGTCCCCGGCGGTGCTCCCGGCACGGAAGTTCCGTCGGACGCACCGCGCTCGCGACCCCGCCGAGGGTGTCCGGTGAGGCGTGCTCGAAGCACCACTGCCGCGCGAGGTCCTCGAAATGCGCGCCGTAAATCTGCGAGGCGACGGTGTCCGCGTTGGCCTTCCAGACACGCTCGGCCCGCCCGGCGACCAACTCGGCCTCGTGGCGTTGGATGACGAGCTGGTGCAGGCGCACGACGGGCTCGGCGATTCGGTAGACGCTGCGCTTGCCCCGCAGGGCGTCGTCGATGTGCTCGATCAGCCCGATGTCCTCGAGGCCGGACAGCAGGTGGGCGAGGGCACTGCTGGGCCGCCCCAGCGCCGCCGCTATCTCCGAGCGCCGATGGTTGCCGGCGCTGATCGCGCTCAACGTGGCCGAGTACGAGGTCGGATCGGCGATTGAGGGCTCCTCCCGAAGCAGCAGTCCGCCTTCGCGGAACATCGCGGAGGCCGGGTTCAGCAGGCGCCGCTGAACCCAGCGGTCGAACTCGGCGATTCCGGCGGGCCCGGATCCCCCACTCATCTCCAGGTAGGCAGGGGTTCCACCGAGCAGGGCGTGCAGCCGGAACGCCAGCTCCGGATCGTGATCCACCCCCCAGAACGCCGCGGCCTCCCGGAACCTGAAGGGGCGGACCACCAGCTCCATGGCGGCACGGCCACGCAGGGGCGCACCCCCGGAGAGCAACTGCGCCATGGTCGTCAACGCGTTGCCGCACAGGATCATCCGGGTCCGGGTGTGCTGCTTCGCGTAGCTCAACGGGCTGAGCGCCTGCTGGAGGTAGGAGGGCAGCGCGGGCGTCGCCGAGACGAGATAGGGGAACTCGTCAATGATCAGCGGGGCGGCCTGGTCCTCCCCGAGCCGGAGTAGCTCCTCGATGGCTTCACGCCACGTGCGGAAGGCGACGGGCTGTCGCAGGCCACGATGAGCGGCATAGGCCGCCCCGAGGTCGGCGAGGTTCTGCGCCTCGGTCTGCTGCGTCGCGCCGAACAGGAACCCGCCGGTCTGCTGGGCAAGCAGTTCGAGCATGAGGGTCTTACCCTGACGGCGGCGGCCGTAGACCAACCCGAGCGTCGCCCCGGGCATGGGGGACGCGACGAAGTCGGCGAGATTCTCCCACTCGTTGTCCCGGCCGAACAGGCGTTCCGGCTTCTCCAGCAACGGCTGCTCCTTACAGGGAACGCTAATGATAGCTGTAACTATCATAGGCGCAGCTATCATTCCTTCCCCGCCCTGCCCCTTTTGGGTCTTGTACGGCCGTCTTTCCGGGGCTACGCTCGCCCAAAACTATTAGGAAACTTTCCTAAGGAAGGGAAGGCCACGCGACCGGCCGTCGTGTCACCCGACGCCTCCTCGCGGACGCCGATCGGCACCCCGGAAGGACGGCATTGATGAAGAAACGGCTGCTCAGCGCGCTGTTGCTCGCGTTGGGTCTCTGTCTCGCAGGAGTCGGGGCGGGCCCCGCCCCAGCGTCGGCGGCGTCCAGTGCGATGCTCGCGTACGCCGCCTGGGCGCCCAACACCTATTACGCCACCGGGACGCGGGTGACGTACAACGGCGTCGACTACGAGTGCATCCAGGCGCACACGTCGCTGACGGGGTGGGAGCCGCCCAACGTCCCGGCGCTGTGGAAGGCGCTCGGGAGCGGGGGCGGCGACACGACGGCCCCGTCCGTCCCGGCCGGCCTGCGGGTGACGGGCACCACGTCGAGCAGCGTGTCGCTCGCGTGGAACGCCTCCACCGACGACGTCGGCGTGACCGGCTACCAGGTCTATCGCGGCTCGCAACTCGTCACCACCGTGACGGGGACGACGTACACCGACGGCGGCCTGGCCTCGGGCACGACCTACGGCTACACGGTCAGGGCGCGGGACGCGGCGGGCAACGTGTCGGCGGCGAGCGCCGCCGTCTCGGCCACGACCGCCACCGGTACGGGTACGCCGGGGCAGCCCGGCGCTCCCACGGTGACCGGCAGCACCGACACGTCGATCTCGCTGTCGTGGACCGCCTCCAGCGGCACCGTGACCGGCTACCGCGTCTACGAGGGCACGACCCAGCGCGCCCAGGTCACCGGCACCACCGCGACCATCGGCTCGCTCGGCGCCTGCACCACCCACACCTACACCGTCAGGGCGTACAACTCCGCGGGCGAGTCGGCGGCGAGCGCGGCCGTCACCGGCACGACCACCGGCTGCTCCTCGGGCGGGGCGCTGCCCAAGCACATCCTCACCGGCTACTGGCACAACTTCGTCAACCCCGCCGTCGAGCTCAAGCTGTCGCAGGTGCCGCAGGACTACGACGTGGTCGCGATCGCGTTCGGAGAGGCGACCAGCACGCCGGGCCAGGTGACGTTCGCCCTCGACTCCGGCCTGTCCACCGCTCTCGGCGGATACACCGAGGCCCAGTTCAAGGCCGACGTGCAGGCGCTCAGGCAGCGCGGCCAGAAGGTCATCCTCAGCGTCGGCGGCGAGGCGGGCCACGTACAGGTGGCGAGTTCCGGGGCGGCCACGGCGTTCGCGAACTCGGTCTACTCGATCATGCAGACCTACGGGTTCGACGGCGTCGACATCGACCTGGAGAACGGCCTCAACGCCACCTACATGGCCCAGGCGCTGCGCGAGCTGCGGGCGAAGGCGGGCTCCGGGCTGATCATCATGATGGCCCCGCAGACCATCGACATGCAGTCGACCGGCATGGAGTATTTCAAGCTCGCGCTGAACATCAAGGACATCCTCACCGTCGTCAACATGCAGTACTACAACTCCGGCGCGATGCTCGGCTGCGACCAGAAGGTCTACAGCCAGGGGACGGTGGACTTCATGACCGCGCTGGCCTGCATCCAGCTGCAGAACGGCCTGCGCCCCGACCAGGTCGCGCTCGGCCTGCCTGCCGGTCCAGGCGCGGCCGGCGGCGGCGTCGTCTCCCCCGGCACGGTCACCAACGCCCTGAACTGCCTGGCGCGGCGCACCAACTGCGGGTCGTTCGTCCCCTCGCAGGCCTACCCCGACATCCGGGGCGCGATGACCTGGTCGATCAACTGGGACGCCTCGAACAACTGGAGCTTCTCCAGGACCGTCAAGCCGTTCCTCGCCACCCTCCCCTGAGCCACTGGACGCCCCGCACTCGGGGGTGCGGGGCGTCCAGTCGAAGCGTCAGGCGTAGAGGAACCAGAAGTTGCCCCCGCCGGTTCCCCACTCGCAGCGGAAGGAGGTCCACCACCCCCACTGGATGCCGAGGTTGCCGCCGTTGTAGCAGTCCGACTGGTAGTAGTAGGCGTACCGGATGCTTTCCGCGTGTGCCGGCGCCGTGGTGACGGACACCAGGCCGGCGGCCAGGGCGGCGGAGACGAGTAGAGCCCGTACCGTACGCATGCGATCCTCCCGGGATAGACGCCCACAGGGCGAGCGGCACCCGCACTATCGCATCGCTGATCACGAGCGGCCAGGGAGCGCCGGAGGACACGGCCCCCACCTGCCCGGCCGCCGGGGCGCGGCTGAAAGATTCACGAACCCCTGATCACAGGGCCACGGTGCGGAACCCGGCGT
Organism: Microbispora sp. GKU 823; assembly: GCF_002027145.1. Lineage (NCBI taxonomy): Bacteria > Bacillati > Actinomycetota > Actinomycetes > Streptosporangiales > Streptosporangiaceae > Microbispora > Microbispora sp. GKU 823. The sequence continues at coordinate 52,093 of NZ_MWJN01000024.1, forward strand.
TGGCCATGGAGGAGTCGGGGGTGTTCGACGACCGCGCCGAGTTGCGGTAGCGGTTGCAGTAGGAGTCGTGGCACAGGAACGAGCCGCCGCGCAGCACCCGGGCCCCGCCGCGCAGCGGACCGCGCGGGTTGTCCGAGGGCGAGTAGACGTAGTAGTCGGGCGCGTACCAGTCCGCGCACCACTCCCAGACGTTCCCCACCGTCTGCCACAGCCCGTACGCGTTGGGCGCGAACGTACGGACCGGGGCGGTCGTGAGATGACCGTCGTCCAGGGTGTTCTCCGTGGGGAACACGCCCTGCCAGATGTTCACCCGCCACTCGTCCTGAGGCAGGTCGTCTCCCCAGGGATAGCGGGCGCCGTCCAAGCCGCCCCGGGAGGCGTACTCCCACTCGGCCTCTGTGGGCAGCCGCCGGCCCGCCCACGAGCAGTACGCCATCGCATCGTTCCAGCTCACGTGGACCACCGGGTGGTCGGGCTCGGCCTCCGACAGCCGCCCGGCGGGGTGACGCCAGTCGGCGCCGCGCACGCCCACCCACCAGGGGGTGCCGGGCACCGGCCCCATCACGTCGTCGGGGTGGGCGCGCATCGCCAGGTGGAATACGGCGGAGAAGCCGTACTCCTCCGCCTCGGTGCGGTAGCCGGTCGCGTCGGCGAAGGCGGCGAAGTCGGCGACCGTCACGGTCGTGGCGTCGATCGAGAACGGCGCCACCGTGACGGCGTGGACGGGCGTCTCGCCGTCGCCCGGGTTGCCGTCGCCGGTGGCGTCGCCCATCCGGAACTCCCCGCCGGGCAGGCGCACCTGCTCGATCCCGTGCCGGCCCTCCGCCGTGAAGCGGACCGGCTCAAGGGGCTGTCCCGGCGTGGCGGGCGTGCAGCAGCTCCCCGACATGGTCAGACCCCCGTGTTTTCCAGCGATTGGGGCACCGGCTGGCTCGGGTGCGGCTCGTCGCCGAGGGCCGCCTGGGCGTGCCACATGCGGACCTTCATCTCCTCGCGGACCTCGCGGTACGCCGGGTCGTCGTAGACGTTGCGCAACTCCTCCGGGTCGGCCTCCAGGTCGTACAGCTCCCACTCGCCGGGGTAGGTGAACGCGCCCGTGCCGGGGATGCCCATGCCGTCGTTGTAGAAGTAAATGATCTTGTAGCGGGACGTCCGGTAGCCGTAGTGGGCCGGCGCCTTGTGGAAGACGTCGTCGTGCTCCCAGTAGCGGTAGTACATGCCCTCCGCCGGAGGCGGGCCCGGCTCGCCGGTCAGGTCGGCGAGGAAGCTGCGGCCCTGCATGCGGGGGTGGTGCGCCACCCCGGCCGCGTCCAGCACCGTCTGCGCGAAGTCGACGTTCGTGACGATCCCGGTGTGCACCTGGCCGGCCGGGATGCGCCGCGGGTAGCTCAGCACGAGCGGCATCCGCAGCGACTCCTCGTACATGAACCGCTTGTCGAACCACCCGTGGTCGCCCAGGAAGAAGCCCTGGTCGGAGCAGTACATCAGCAGCGTGTCGTCGAAGTCCCCGCGCTCGCGCAGCCAGTCGACCACCCGGCCGACGTTGTCGTCCACCGACGCGACGACGGCCAGGTAGTCCTCCATGTAGCGCTGGTATTTCCACAGCGCCAGTTCCTCGTACGACAGCCCCTCGGGCGGGTCCTGCTTGAGGTCCTCGGCGTTGAGGTGCTCGGCGATCCGCATGGCGGCCCGCCGGGCCGACGACGAGCGCGTCGCGTAGTCGTCGTCGAACGTCGAGGGCACCGGGATGGGGTCGGTGTACATCCCCGCGTGCTTGTCGTCCGGCTCCCACGGGCGGTGCGGCGCCTTGTGGTAGATCAGCAGGCAGTAGGGATCGTCGCCGTCGAGCGAGTCGGCCCAGCTCAGCGCCATGTCCGTGATGAGGTCGGTGGCGTAGCCGGGGACGGTCCTCAAGCCCTCCTCCGAGAGGAACGAGGGGTCGAAGTACTCCCCCTGCTCGATCAGCACGTCCCAGTAGTCGAACCCCTGCGGGTTGTGCCCGGGGCCGTCCCCCATGTGCCACTTGCCGACGATCGCGGTGCGATATCCGGCCGCCTTCAACTGGCTCACGAACGTCGGCTGCGCCGCGTCGATCGGCGTGACCAGCGTCGAGACGCCGTTCACGTGCGAGTACGTGCCGGTCAGGATGCTGGCCCGGCTCGGCGAGCACAACGCGTTGGTCGCGAAGCAGTTGTCGAACCGGACGCCGAGGTCCGCGATCTCGTCGATCCGCGGCGTCCGGTTGACGACCGAGCCGTACGCGCCGACCGCGTGCGACGCGTGGTCGTCGGTCAGGATCATGACGATGTTCGGACGCCTGCTCACCGGTAGGTCGCCTCGTCCAGTCCGCTCAGCGTCGGGTCGTACGACACGTCGCCGACGTCGTACATCGAGGTCATCCAGTGGTAGAAGTTGTCGCCCCGGTCGCGCAGCACCTGGTAGAGCCGCCGCATCAGCCGCCCGCGCACCTCCGCCATCTCGGGGTGGCCGTAGACGTTGAGCAGTTCGTCCGGGTCGGTGAACAGGTCGTACAGCTCGTTGGTCGAGTCGGGGTTGACGACCAGCTTGTAGCGGTCTGTCCTGATCATCCGCTGCGGGTACGGGAAGTGGTGCCCGTGGAACTCGCAGACGATGTCCTGCTCCCACGGCACCTCGTGGGTGGACGCGAGCGGCAGGAGGCTGCGCGAGTCGACCGCGGGGGCGGGGTCGATCCCGGCCAGCTCCAGGATGGTCGCCGTGCAGTCCAGCAGGCTGACGAACTCCGTGCGGACCACCCCGGGCTCCTGGCCGGGGATCCGCAGCAGGCCGGGCGTGCGGTAGATGTCCTCGTACATCGCCGGGCCCTTGTCGTGCAGCCGGTGGGCGCCGGTGAACTCGCCGTGGTCGCAGGTGAAGAACACGGCCGTGTCGTCGTTCAGGCCGAGGCGCCGCATGGCGTCCATGACCCGGCCGATCTCCATGTCGATCAGCGCGACGTAGCCCCAGTAGACCGCGATGAGCTTGCGCGTCACCTCCAGCGGCATGGTGTCGAACGTCCAGTGCGCGCTGTAGTTGGCCTGCACCGGCGGCTTGCCGGCGAAGGTCTCGGCGATCGACTTGGGCAGCTCGACCAGCTCGGGGTCGAACATGTCGAAGTACTCGTCCGGCACGATGTAGGGCAGGTGCGGGCCGAAGAAGTTGAGCTGCAGGAAGAACGGCTTCGGCTCGGCGGCGTACCGCTCCAGCATCTCGATCGTCCGGGTGGCGAGGTAGTGCTCGAACGTCGCCTCGACCGGCTGGCGCAGCCGCGCGGCGAGCAGGTTGCCCGGCCCGCCGTTCGGCAGCGTCCCGCGGATGCGGTCGTGGATCTCGTACGGCGGCAGGTCGTTCGCCTTGAGGTAGTCGAGGTAGTCGGGGTGGTCCACGGGGTTGTGCCACCCCGGCAGGTCCGGCCCGTCGAACCCGAAGTCGGCGGCCCGCCGGTGGTGCCCGACGTGCCACTTGCCGATGAGCCCGCAGTTGTACCCGGCGTCCCGCAGGGCCGTGGAGAAGGCCCACTGGTCGTCGGGGAGGTCCTCGATGTAGCCGACGTTCCTCTCGTGGTTGGCGAGCAGCTTGTGCCGGAACGGCGCCTGCCCGGTGAGCAGGCTCGCCCGCGCCGGCGTGCAGATCGCGGTGGGGGTGTACCAGCGGTCGAACCGCGTCCCGGTCCGGGCCAGCTCGTCCAGCACCGGGGTGGCCGCGAGGCGGTTGCCGTACGCGCCCAGGGTGTCGGCCCGGTGCTGGTCGGTCATCAGGAACAGAACGTTCACTTGGCCGCGCCCGTGAACAGATCGCCGGTGTAGTACGTCTTCGGGTCCACGGCCGAGGTCAGCTTGCCCGCGCCCACGAAGTAGTCGTTCATCCCGCTCAGCCACTTGTCGATGGTCCCGTCCTTGGTGTAGCCGTCCAGGTCGGACAGCGACAGCACCTTGGAGTTGGCGGCGTCGGCCTTGACCTGGTCGGCCGGCAGCTTGAGCATCTCGGCGGTCGCGGCCACGGTCTCGTCGAGGTGCTCGCTGCGGTACTGGATGGCGTCGCGCAGCACGCCGATGACCTTCTCGGTCTTGTCCTTCTCCTTGGCGACGACGTCGTTGCCGGCGACGAACGCGGTCGGGAACGACACGGTGTCGGAGAAGTCCTCGTTCTTGGCCAGCTCGACCAGGTCGGGGACGGTCTTCTTGATCGTGGCGATGGCCGGATACCAGAAGCCTGCCGCGTCGACCTGCTTGGAGGTGAACGCCGACACGATGGTGGAGGCGTCCATCGGGACGATCTTCACGTCGTCCTTGGTCAGCCCGGCCTTCTTCAGCGCGAGCGTGAGGATCATGTCGCCGGAGGTGCCCTCGGGCACGCCGATCGTCTTGCCCTTCAGCTGGTCGAGGGACGTGATGCCGGCCTGGGCGATGACGCGGTCGGCGTTGCCGAGCGTGTTCAGCGCGACGACCTTGGCCTTGCCGGAGGCGGGCAGCCACATGGCGCCGGGGCCGATGTAGCCGAAGTCGAGGTCGCCGGTGCCCAGCGCCTGGATCTGCAGCGGGCCGTTGGTGAACACGCTGACCTTGGCGTCGAGGCCGTGCTTCTTCCACAGGCCCTGCTTGTCGGCCACGGCGAGCAGGCTCGCGCCGTTGAAGTCGGCGATGTAGCCGAAGTTCACGTGGGTCGTGCCGCCGCCCGAGCCACCCGGCCCGGCGGAGTCGTCCGACCCGCAGGCCGCCGCCGACAGTGCCACGACGACCGCCGCGGCGGCCAGGAGTGTCTTCTTCATTTCGCGGGCTCCTTGATCTGCCGCTGGTGGTACACCGCGTGCCAGACGCGATTGCGCAGGGCCCCGAACTCGGGGCTCAGCCTCATGTCCTCGTCGCGCGGGTAGGGGAGGTCGACGTCGATGATCTCGGCGATGCGGCCCGGCCTGGCGGCCATGACGACCACCCGGTTGGCGAGGAACACCGCCTCGTCGACGTCGTGGGTGATGAACATGACCGTCCGGCGGTCCTTGCTCCAGGTGTCCAGGAGCTGCTCCTGCAGCCGCACCCGGGTCAGCGCGTCGAGGGCGCCGAAGGGCTCGTCCATGAGCAGGATCGACGGGTTCACCGCGTACGCGCGGGCGATCGCGCAGCGCTGCTTCATGCCGCCCGACAGCGTCTTGGGCAGCGCGTCGGCGAACTGCTCGAGGCCGACCAGGCGGATGAAGTGCTCGGCCCGCTCCCGCCGCTCCTCCTTGGGGACCTTCGCGGTACGCATGCCGAACTCGACGTTCTCGCGGACGGTCAGCCACGGGAACAGCGCGTACTGCTGGAAGATGACGCCGCGCTCGGGGCCGGGGCCGGTGACCGGCTTGCCGTCCACCAGCGCGGTGCCGCCGGTGGGCTGCTCCAGCCCGGCGAGGATGTTGAGCAGCGTGCTCTTGCCGCAGCCGGAGGGGCCGACCACGGTCACGAACTCGTTGTCGGCGATGTCGAGCGAGACGCCGCCGAGCGCGACGAACGGGTCCTTCCCGACCGGGAAGACCTTCTGGACGTCGCGTACGGAGATCTTGGGGGTGATCTCGGGAGTGCTCATCGGTTCTCCTGCCAGGCCGTCAGCTTGTTGCCGGCGATCATGAGCAGCCGGTCCATGATCAGGCCGAGGACCCCGATCGCGATGATGCCGACGAAGATCGTCGGCAGGTCGTAGTAGAGCTGCGCGCTCTGCATCCGGTGGCCGAGCCCGGCCTGCGCGGCCAGGAGTTCGGCGGCCACCAGCGTGCCCCACGCCGAGCCGAGCCCGACCCGCATGCCCACGAGGATGAACGGCGTCGAGGCCGGCACCACGACGCGGCCGAAGATGGTCCCGTCGCCCGCGCCGAGCACCCGCGCGGCGTTGATGAGCGTCCTGTCCACGTTCACCACGCCCTGGTAGGTGGAGATGACGCAGGACAGGAACGCCGCCAGGAAGATGACGAAGATCTTCGGGCTCTCCCCGATGCCCATCAGGACGAGCACCAGGGGCAGCATCGCCAGCGGCGGGATCGTGCGGAAGAACTGGATCCACGGCTCGAACAGGCCGCGGGCCACCGTGTACCACCCCATGACGAAGCCGACGATCACCGCCGCGATCGAGCCGAGGGCGAACCCGGCCAGCACGCGCCCGAGTGAGGCGCCGACGTCGGTGGCCAGCGTGCCGTCCTGGATCATCTTCCAGGCGGCCGAGACGACCTCGGCCGGAGTGGGGAACTGGAGTCCGGCCAGGGACAGCCCCCACCAGATCGCGATTCCGGCCACGATCGAGATGATGTTGAGGACCAGGAAGGTCCTGTTCTTGCGCGGCCGGGCGGGGGCGTTGTCGGCCCTCGTGGCGCCCGCACTGGTCACGGCCACTATCGGCCTCCGTCCGTCGTGACGTTCGCTTCGTATCCGGCGAGCAGGGGGGACTCGTGGAACAGGGCCGCGATGGCCCCGCGCGCGCCGCCGTCGTCCGAGAGCAGGGCGGGGCGGATCACCGGCGCCGCGTCGGTACGCCACGACAGCTCGTAGGTGACCGTGTCCGCGACCTGGCGCAGCAGGGCCGGAGCGATCTCGATGATCTCGCCGCCGAGCACGATCTCGTCCGGGTTGAGTGTCATGGCCGCCGTGCCGAGCACCTGGCCGACCGCCGTGCCCGCCTCGCGGAGCACCTGGTCCACGATCGGGTGGGCGATCTCCACCGCGGCCTTCAGATCCTCCAGCGTGTCCGCGGGCACGCCGAGCTCGCGGCACCTTCCGAGGATCGCCGGGACCGACGCCACGGTCTCGACGCAGCCGCGCTTGCCGCAACGGCACCGCGCGCCGCCGGGGACGGCGGTCACGTGCCCCAGCTCGCCCGCGTACCCCTTCGAGCCCCGCACGAGCTGGCCGCCCACCACCAGCCCACCGCCGACCCCGACGGACAGGCGCAGGTAGATGAGGTTTCGTACAGTGTCCGACTGGGCGTGCAGCGCCTCGGCCAGCCCGGCGAAGCGCACGTTGTTGTCCACGATCACGGCGGCGTGGAAACGCTCGGCGAACACCTCCGCGACGCCGTCGGCCCGCGAGCGGTCGCCCCACCCCGGCACGCCGATCCCGATCGCCTGGAGCGCGCCGTAGTGGACGCCGGTCTCCGCGCTCAGCCGGTCGATCAGCGCGAGCCCGGCGTCGAGACGCTCGGGCCACTGCGCCGACTCCTCGTAGCGAGCCGTCCCGGACGCGATGATGTCGTGCGCGGCGTCGGCCACCAGGACGTTCACCCGGCGGTGGCCGAAGTCGACGCCCATGTACTGCCCGGAGGCGGGGTCGAGCGCGAGCCGCTCGGCCGGCCGGCCGCTGCCCACGCGCTCCACCGCGTCGGTGTCGACGACGCGGATGGCGCCGCGGCCGAGGAGATCGCTGGTGATCTCGGAGACCGTGGTGCGTGACAGGCCGACCCGGGCCGCGATCTCGTTACGGCTCTGCGCGCCGTTCTGGCGGAGCACGCGCAGCACCCGCTCCTCATGGGAGCGGCGCACGAGGGCATGCACGCCGTTGGGGGTCGTTGACACGCTGGAAACCTAAGGTTCGTCTGTTTTTTACGTCAACCATCCGACAAAAAGAATCCGGAAATCTGTTCAGGATCTTGACGAAAACCTATGACCAGCGCGGACACCTCCCCGACAACCTCCATGGCATCCTGCCGCATCCGCCGGGGGCCGCTGGGACGCCTGGGACACCGGATTCTGACGGCGTCTCGACGGAAAAATTTGCCCTGTCTACGGTGCTCGCCGTGAGACAACTGGTGATCGGAGCCTTACTCCTCGCGTCCTCCGTGGTCCCGGCGACGCTGCCCGCCCAAGCATCGACAGCGCAGGCATCAGCAGCGCAGGCGGCGAGCGGACCCACCTACACCAACCCCGTGAGCGCCGGGGCGGTGCAGACCTTCCCCGACCCCACGATGATCCGCGGCAAAGACGGCCGCTGGTACGCCTACGGCACCACGAACCCGATCGACGGGAAGAACGAGCACATCCTGCCGATGCTCACGTCCCCCGACATGGTGCACTGGACGTACGCGGGGGACGTCTACACGGGAGACAACCACCCGTCGTGGTGGCCGAACGGCACGCGTCCCTGGGCGCCGGACATCCGGTACGTGAACGGGACCTACCACCTGACGTACGCGCTCTCCACCGGCGGCGTGGCGCTCGCGACCAGCCCGCACCCGACCGGGCCCTGGACCGATCACGGGCTGATCGTCCCGGCGGGCGGCAGCGGCTGCCCGACCGGCAACATCGACCAGGCCATGTACACCGACGTGAACGGTGACAACTACCTCTACTGGGGCAGCTACGACACGATCTGCGGCGCGAAGATGAACGCCGAGGCGACCGAGGTCACCGGCCCGGTCACGCAGATCGCCCGCGGGCGCCGCATGGAGGGTGGCTTCGTCGTCCGGCGCGACGACAAGTACTACCTGTTCTACTCCGACGCCGGATGCTGCGACGGCGCGTTCAGCGGCTACACCGTCAAGGTCGGCCGCTCCGACAGCCCGCTCGGGCCGTTCACCACCCCGACCGGCGTCGACCTGATGGACCTGACCAGCAAGGACGGCATCGTCCTCGCGGCCAACGGCAACGGCTGGGTCGGCCCCGGCCACAACGCCATCCAGACCGACCTCAGCGGGCAGGACTGGCTGGTCTACCACGCGATCCCCTCGTCGGCCCCCGAGTTCGGGCAGGCTACGACGACCTGGGGCACGACGATCACCAACCTGAGCCGGCGGCCCCTCATGATCGACCGGCTCGACTGGATCGACGGCTGGCCGGTCGTACGGGCCGGGGCCGGGCCGTCCACCGGCGAGCAGCCGGCGCCGGTCACCACGTGGACCGTGGGCGGCACGTTCAACGAGGGCAAGGACGGGTGGACCGGGCCGTGGAAGCTCGCCTCCGACCCCGACTCGCTCGGCTACCTCACCGGCAAGGGCTCGACCAGCGAGCTCGGCGACGGCACGGTCGAGGGCGACGTGCGGGTCGAGGCCGACCTGCGGCTGGGCGAGGGCGGCACCGCCGCCGGGCTCTTCGTGACCCGCGAGAACGGCGCGAGGAACATCACCGCGTGGCTCGACCGGGAGCAGGGCGCGCTCGTGGTGACGACCAAGGTGAACGGGAAGACGACGACGGTTTCCAGCCCGCTGCCGGCCTCGTTCGACTACGGCTCCTGGCACAACGTGGCCGCCGAGCGGCGCGGGAACGCGCTGGTCGTGTCGGTGTCGGCCGACCGGCTCGGGGACCCGGTGGCGACGGTCGCCACGACGCTGCCCGACGGCGCGCCCACCTCGGGCGCCATCGGCGTGACGACCCGGGGAGCGGCCGACGCCGACAACGTGGGGGCCGCTCCGCTGTACCGGCCGTGACCGAGCGGGTGCCCGACCCCGTCCTGGGCAAGCAGCTTCCCGCGTACTCCGACGAGTTCGACGGCACCGGCTCGCCCACCGGCTGGACGAAGGTCCGCAACCCGTCGGCCACCCTGTCGAACGGCTCCCTGGTCTGGCCGACGCAGAACGCCGAGCTCTACCTGGGCAACAACACCGCGTCGATCCTGCTCCGCGACGCGCCGCAGGGTGACTTCGCCGTGGAGACGAAGCTCACCTTCAACGGCACGAAGGGCAACCAGCAGGCAGGTCTGCTGCTGTACGAGAACGACGACCGGTGGCTGAAGCTGACCCACTCGATCCTGCCGCTGAACAACGGTGGCGGCGCGGTGCTGCACCAGACCGAGTTCGGCAAGGAGGGCCCGCGCCCGGGCACCACCCCGCCCACCGCGATCGCCAACGCGCCGATGTTCGGCGGCCCGGCCGCGCAGACCACCTGGCTGCGGCTGCTCTACCACTACGACGAGGAGAACGGCGAGCACGACGTCCGGATGGCGTCGAGCACCGACGGCACCCACTGGATCTGGGGCGGCACCTGGTCGCTCCCGCGCACCGGGCCGGTGCGGATCGGCCTGATCTCGATGAACACGGCGGGCGCCACGGCGACGTTCGACTACCTGCGGACGTACGAGGTGACCAGCCGATAACCGGCGACCGGCCGCCCCTTCACCCGAGGGGCGGCGATCCATGCGCGGGGAATGATCCGCTGCGGTTTCCGCCGGGGCCGGGGCGCGGGCCCGCGCGCGGGGTAGAGGCACTTCGATGCCGATCATCCACACCCTCACGGGAGCCCCTGACTCCCTTCCGCGACGGCCCGCGACGGCGGCGGTGACGCTCGCCGTCGCGCTGGCCCTGGCCGTGGCGCGCCCGTGACCGCGGGCGCGGCGGCGGCCGGTGACGGCAACGGGAACCACTCCGCCGTACGCGTGGGTAACGGCTCGTCCAACCGCAACCTGGTGGCGATGGGCAGCACGCGCCTGCGCGGCGACCTCCACCAGTTCTCGGTGGGTGTGGGCGGGGTCAGCAGCGTGCAGGGCGGCCTGTGCAGGCCGCACGGCCGGCTCTGCGCGCTGTCGCAGGACATCCGCACCACCAGAGCCAGGGCCACCCGGCGGTGACCCGTTGATGCGCGGCGGTCTCGCCCTGGCGGCGGCCACGGTCGCGACGGCGGCGCTCGCCGCGTTGCCGCCTGCCGCCACGCACGCGGCGGGCACCCGTACGGCCGGGAACGGCGACCGCAACGGCAACAGCACCACCGTCCGCCTGGGCAACGGAATACGCAACGTCAGCCAACTGACGGTGGGCAGCGCCCGAAACGGAACCGGCATCCAGCAGAGGACGGTCGGCGTCGGCGGCCTGGCGAACGCGCAGAGCGGCGTCTGCCGCCGGTGGTCCCGCCTCTGCGAGCTGACGCAGCGGATGCACGCGTCAGACCGGCAGAGCGACATGGTCAGCCTCCCGGAGGCGCGGACCCGGCGAGGCACCGAGCCGGCCGGGCGCCGGGCCTCTACGGCCAGCCCGCGCCGGGCACCGTGACCTGGGTCGAGAGCACCTGCCCGGTGCCGGGTGGCACCATCTCGGGCATGCGCCACTCGGCCGCCACGATGAACAGCGTCTTCCCGTCCCGGCCGCCGAGCGTGCAGGCGAAGCATCCCCGGTCGGCCTCGACGGTCTGAAGAACCTCACCGCCCTCCCGGATCCGGACACAGTGCTTGTTGCCGACGTCGGCGTACCAGACGGCGCCCTCGGCGTCGATGCAGATGCCGTCGGGGTGGTCCGCGCCGGTGCCGGCCCAAACCCGGCGATTGGACAGGCCGCCGTCCGCCTCGATGTCGAAGGCGATGAGCCTGTTGCCGTAGGAGTCGGCGACGATCAGCGTCGTGTTGTCCTGCGTCACGGCCATGCCGTTGGGAAAGGCGATGTCGTCCGCCACCTGACGTGCCGCGCCGTCGGGGCCGACGTGCACGACGTATCCGGGGGCGAACGGCTCACCGGTGAGCATGTCGAAGCCGATGCGGTTGACGTAGACGTTGCCGCGGCCGTCGATGACGATGTCGTTCCAGCCGCGCCCGAGACCGGTGAGGTCGGCCAGGGTCGCAAGCGAGCCGTCGGGTTCCAGTCGCACCAGCAGCCCCCGCGCGGAGTCGACGATCACCAGCCGTCCGTCGGCCTGCCAAGCCGTGCAGAGCGGGAGCGAGTCCACCCGCGCCACCACATCGTGCTTGCCGTCCAGGTCGAGCGCGATCACCTCGTGCGCCGTCCAGTCGGAGAAGTACAGGCGGCCGTCGTGCCAGCGTGGCGACTCGACCAGCCCCAGACCGGTGAGCCATGTGCGCACTTCCGACATCGAAGACTCCCTTCGCCACGTCGAATGGACAGTACGCCGCCGCTACGACAGTTTCCGGGTGCTTCCCGGCCGCTACCGCGAGGGATCGGAGCACAACGGAGATCGTTCCGCTGGGAGGTCCTAATCCTCGTTCAGCGGCCGTGACCGGCGCGCCTGCCCGGGGTAGATGCCCGGAAGGTCCGTGCGAGCGGATCTCGTTGACGGACGACGGGGAAGGCGCAGGGGAACATGGCTCGTCACAGGGCTCACAACAGGGGGCGGCACGCGCTCACCGGCCCAGCGGTGCGACTGCTGGCGCTGACCGCGCTGACGCTCACGGGCGCGGGCGTCGCGCTCTCCCCCGTGAGCGCGGACGCGGCGACGGGCCGGGGCCAGGGATGGAGATGGGGATCGGGCGGTGGCGACGGAAACGGCGCCAACTCCAGGTACGTCATCAACAACGGGCAGAACAACCTGAACTCCCTGCTCGTCGGCAGTCAGCGGAACATGACGGGCGCTCAGCAGGTCATCACGGGAGTGGACGCGTCGGTGAACACCCAGGCCGCCAACTGCCGGCGCCGCCCCGGCTGCCGGGGCTCCCAGAACCTCTGGGGCCGTAACCAGAGCTCCCCCAGGACGAGCGGCACCGTGATCAACGGACGCGGACGCTGACGCGCCGCGAAACAGCGGAGAACTTGGCGGGACACGCACGCCGGGGAACACCGGCAGGACCGACGCGGAAGCTACGGTGTGATCGAATCTCGGCGGGCGGACGGGCGGTGGCGGATGCTTCATTCATGCGGCGCATCTCGGCGTGTCCCGCTGTTCGCCGTCGTCCTCGTCGCGGCCGCCGCCGCGCAGGTCCTCCTCACCGCTCCCGCGAACGCGCGGGCCGGGCGGGGGGACGGGGACGGCCCGGTCTCCGTCGGCAACGGCGCCCGCAACCGCACCATCCTCTATCTGGACAGCCCCACGCGGAATCGGGGCCACCAGCACACCGCGGCCAGCACCGCGGGCGGAGCGACCAGCGTGGCGGACGGTTTCTGCCGCCGGTCCAGGCACTGCGACATCAGGCAGAACATCACGGTCGCCGTCGCCGCCGCGCCCCTCTGAGAGAGGTCACCGGCCCCTGCTCATTTGCTCAGCGCGCGTACGGCCTCTTCCGGGCTGTCGTAGAAGGAGAGCAACTGGTCGAGGCCCATGATCTGGAAGACGCGGGCGATGTCGGGGTCCAGCCCCGCGAGGAGCAGGGCGGCGCCCGCGTCCTGGGCGCGCTGGTGGGCCGCGACCAGCGTGGCGATGCCGGTGGAGTCGCAGAAGGTCAGGCCGGACAGGTCGATCACCAGGTCGGCGTCCGGGCCGAACTCGACCCCCTCCAGGGCCGCCCGCAGGCGTGGAGTGGTGTGATGATCCAGTTCACCGGCCACGACCAGCAGGCGCGGCCCGGAGGTGTGCGGCTGGAGGCTGACGGTCAGTCCGTTGTCATGCTGCACCGAGACTCCCGGATGACGGTGTACGAGTGGCGGGCGGGACGGACAGGGCGAGGATCGCGGTGTCGTCTGACACCCCCTTGCCCAGGGCCGTGATCAGGTCGTGCACGGTGGTCAGGAGGGCGTCGGCGCTCGTGGGCCCGGCGGCGGCGAGATACGCGGTCAGCCCGTCCTCGTCGAGCATCGAGCCGGACGGCGTCCGCGCCTCGGTGAGGCCGTCGGTGTAGAGCAACAACGCGTCACCGGCGTTCAGGCGGGCGCTCACCTGGGCGAAGTGGGGATCGCGCAGGATGCCGATCAACTGCCCGCCGGCCGGGTGGATGGGCTCGACGGCGCCGTTCGCCCGCACCGCCAGCGCCGGGGGATGACCCCCCGGTGGCGAGCGTGACGCCGAAACCGTCACCGTCGGGCTGCAGGACGCCGAAGACCGCCGTGCAGTACGGCGCCGGGGCCTCGCCGCCCGCGTGCTCCTGTTGCAGGACCGCGTCGAGGTTGGCCAGCACCGCGTGCGGGTCGGCGTCGTAGACGGCCGCGGCGCGCAGGGTGTAGCGGATGACGTACGTGCCGCCGTACCGTACGGCCGCGGCGCACAGGCTCTCGACGAGCCCGCGGCGCGGTGGCAGCCCGTGCGCGGCGATGACGCGGACCGTGTCGTCGCGACGATCGTCACGGTGGCGAAGGGAGCGTGGAAGATCCGCGCGGCCAGGGCGGCCACCCGGTCGAACGCGGCGCCGGAGGCGGTCTCCAGTGCGGCGTAGCGGCGCACGGCCGCGAGGCGGCGCGCCTCCCCGGCGGAGGCGAGCGGCATCGGTCTGCCGGGCGCTACGTCGACGGTGCTGACCTCGGGCTCCTTCCGTCTCACCGGGCCCGGGGCCTGCGACTCGCCTGGCCGGTGAATGGTTTGCCCTATCCTACGAAACCGTCGAACTGTTGCTTCCCTGACCTGCCGGACTCGCCGGCCCGGTACGGCCGGTGTGCAGCACCTCGCGCTCCCACTGCCGGCGTGGCTGTGTGTGCAGGCGCCAGTAGTGCTCGGCGATGTCGTCCGGGTCGAAGTCCGTCCCGGGGGCGACCGGGCCGGCCACCGTGACGCTCGCCACGTGTACCCCGGAGGGACCGTACCGCTGATCCAGCAGCGTCACCAGGGTGCGGACCCCGGCCTTGCCCAGGGACAGGCTCACGTACTGCGGCTTGGGCTCGGGCATGCCCCCGGTGACGAGGAAGGAGCCGCTGCCGCGAGCCGCCATGGCGGGGGCGACGTGTGCGGCGGCGGTCAGCGCGCCGACCACGTTGACCGCCCAGGCATCCAGATGGCCGCGCAGCGGTAGATCTCCCGGCCCGTCGGCCTGGATGATCGCCGCGTTGTACACCACCACATCCGGCAGGCCGTGCCGGTCGGTGGCCTCGTCGAGCGCGCTCCGCAGCGCGTGCTCGTCGGTGCTGTCGGCCGCCAGGGCGAGCACGGGGACGTCGCCGAGCGCGACGGCCTCGGCGCCGGCGCGCAACGTCGAGTCACTCCGCGCGATCAGCGTGATCGCGAACCCCTCCCGGGCGAACCGGCGGGCCACCGCCTGGCCGATCCCCGGCCCCGCCCCGATGATCACTGCTCCAGGCACCGCGTCCCCCTTCTCATGTGTCGATGACAATGGGCGACGGTAGGGGGTCACATCCATGTGATGGTCAAGCGGAGGGAGTCGCATGCGCATCGGCGAACTGGCCCGGGAGACCGGAGTGAACCGCCGGCTGCTGCGCTACTACGAGGAGCAGGGCCTGCTCACGCCATCGCGACTGGCCAACGGTTATCGGGAGTACGCCGAGACGGACGTCGTGGCGGTGCGCCACATCCGCATGCTGCTCGCCGCCGGGCTGCCGACGGCGGTCATCGCCCGGCTGCTGCACTGCATCCACGACGAGGGCGACGTGGCGACGCCGTCCGGCTGCCCGACGCTCGTCGACAGCCTGCGGCGCGAGCGTGCTCGCATCACCAAGACGATCGACGAGCTGCGGAACTCCCAGCAGGCGCTGGACGCCATGCTGCACATGGCGCTGCAGCAGGCCGCGAACGCGGCGCAGGGCGAGGCCCGGCGCCGGTCACCGCACTATTCGCCGGGCGGCGGCCAGGCGTCGCCCCAGACGACGTCGCGCGCCTCGCGGTAGGTCTCGCCCTGCCGCTTGGAGACCGCGCGGTCGGCCAGCCCGTCCTCGGCCGTGCACAGGCGCAGCGTCACCAGCCCCTTGCGCTTGAGGGGATGTCGCAGGATGCGGCTCTCGGCCCGCGGCCACGGCCGGGCCGACGCCGCGACGTAGGAGTACTTCTCGTCCTCGAAGCTCAGCGTGCCGTCCTTGACCCGCCGATGCAGGGCGGTGCGGTTGAGGCGCACCGCGAAGTGACACCAGTCCTGGTCCGGGCGGATCGGGCACTCGCCGTCGTGCGGGCAGGGCGCGACCACGTGCAGGCCCGACTCCGCCAGCAGCCGCCGGGCCGCCGCGATCCGGGCGTACCCGGCGGGTGTGCCGGGCTCGACGATCACCAGCATGGCCGCGTCTCCGGCCCCTCCCCGTGCCAGCGACCGGACCACGTCGTCCTGGACGGCGGGCGACAGCTCGCCGAGCACGTAGGACATCGTGACCAGGTCGGCCGCGGGCGCGGGCACGCTCCGGTCGACGACCGCCTGCTGCCAGCGCGCCTCGCGTACGGCCGCCGCGGGGGCGCGGCCCGCAAGCCGCCGCCCGAAGGCGATGGCGGAGGGCGACTGCTCCAGGACGGTGACCGTGCGCAGCGTCGGCCAGACCGCGCTCGCGGCCCACAGCGCGCTGCCCGTGCCGCCGCCCACGTCCACCTGGGTCTCCGGCGCGAAACCGGGGGCCAGCAGGGCGACCTGGCGCAGCGCCGCGCGCACGGCGCTGTAGGTCGCCGGCATGCGATATCCGGCGTACGCCGCGACCGCGACCTCCGAGTTCAGCGCGGGCACGCTCCGGTCGAAGCCCTCCCGGTACTGCCGGATGAGCGTCTGCACGCTCCGCGTCAGCTCGGCCACCGGGAAGCGTCCGAGCGACGCTTCCAGCGCGTCGTCGAGGTCGTCAGGCAGGGTGGACACGGCGTTCATGATGCCCGGCCCCGCTCAGGCTGTCGAAGCGCCCAGCCGTACGGTCACCGTGCAGGAGGCGCCCTCGTGACCGGCCAGGCCACCGAACGTGAGCGTGAGCCGGGCGCCGGTCTCCGCGTGCTCCAGGAGCGGGTGGCCGCGCGTGACCCCGGCCACCGGGCGGTCCCACGTCACCGTCAGCCCGTCGAGGGCGCGCCGGGGGTCGGCCACCGTCACCGTGGCCGTGCCGTCGCCGAGGTCGCGTACGAGGACCGCGCACGGATCGGAGGCCGTCAGGCCGCCCGCGCGTCCCCCGACCCGTCCGCCCGTCCAGAAGTTGACCGCGGTGACGCCCAGCGACGGGACCTCGATCCCCTGCCGCGCGGAGGTGTTGGCGAGCACCCGGGCCCAGCCGGGGTCGGCGGCGCGGGCGGCGGTCTCGGCCGGGCCCGCCCCCGGCATGAGGTGGTAGACGTAACCGGCCGCGTCCGGGTCCACGCCGTGGTCGAGCCACAGTGTCGCGTAGGCCCGGGTGACCCCCGCGGCCGTGCGGTCCTCGCGCAGCGTGCGCAGCCGCTGCCGGGCGGGCACGACGTAGCCGCCGTGGCCGTCCAGATGAGCCCATCCGGTGTCCACGGTGAGCCGGGCGCCGGTCCTGCGGTTGTCCACGACGGTCTCGACCGGCACGCCGTCGCGGCAGGTGATGCCGGCGCCGAGGCAGACCACGGCGTCGTCGAGGAAGAACCACGACGTGAACGCCTCCAGCGTGCTCTCCAGGCCGTACAGGTGCTGGCCCACCGCGGCGTACACGCCGTCGGTCGCGCCGCCCACCCACTCGGCCGATGTGCGGGTGTCGCCCCACTCGCCGCCCGCGCCGTCCGGCAGCCGCCGCGTGGAGACCGTCGTGCCCGGCAGCCGGTAGGGGTCCACGGTGGGCCAGAAGGCGTCGGAGTACTGGTCCCCCTGGCCGGTGGTCCACCAATAGAGCATCCCTGAACCGGTGTGCCAGCCGCGCAGGTTCTCGCCGTTGCCGTACTCGTAGTGCGCGACGCGGGAGGAGGCCATGCTGACCGCCGCACACCACCCGGGCCTGCGGTGCACGGCGCGGGCGCTCATGGGGAACAGGCGGTGCCCGGTGGGCTCGGCGGCGGCCGGGACGCTCGCGTCGCCCAGCACGGCCGACAGGCGCGCGTGGAACGCCAGGTCGCCTGCCTCGGCCGCACCCTCGGCCACATGGAGCATCCGCTTCGCGGTGTCGCGCACGGCCCAGCCCTTGACCATGGCCCGCCAGCGGGCCGCTCGGCGTCGGGAGCGGTCTCGGCCAGCAGCAGGACCGCCGCGGCGATCTCCCTGCCCCTCCTGTGGTCGCCGTACGGCCGCCTGTCGATGCCCCGTCCGCGTACGAGGTCCATGCACGCGCCGTCGTGGACGAAGGGCGCGAACGACCGGTCCACGGCGTCGAGGACGGTGCGCGCCGCGGGGTCGGTGATCTCCCACGGCGTGCCGCGCAGCACCGCGAACAGCGTCGCGAGGCCGGTCAGCAGCACCGCGCCGTACCCGCCCTGGTAGGGGACGGAACCATGCTGGATGAACGAGCCGTCGCGGTAGAAGCCGTCGCCCTCGGTGACGTAGGGGAACACCGGGGAGAGCGCGGAGGCCGCGAGCGCGGCACGGGCGGGGTCGGCGCCGGCGATCGCCCGCAGCAGCGTCACCGTGCATAGATCGACCCGGTTCGCCCCGGTGCTGTTGCCCGCGTAGTCGTCCAGGCGGCTTTCCGGGACGAAGGTGTCCACCGCCGCGCACAGCGCCGCGACCTGGGTGTCCGTCAGGTGCGGAGCCGCCAGCACGGCCGCGTCGAGCAGCGCCCTGGGCGTCCCGATCTGCCAGTCCCACCAGTTGCCGGTCTGCTCGGCGTCCGCGGCGTAGACGTGCCGCACGTAGTGCTCGATGCCCTCGGCGACAGCACTGCCGAGGCCCGGCTCGGCGGTCAGGCCGGTGCCCGGCAGCGCGTACGCCTGGGCCATCGCCCGCAGCCGGGCCGGCGTGGCGTCGAGGGAGGGGAAGGGCAGGTCGGGCCAGAGCGACCGGCGCGTGGGCGTCATCGCATCGCGGTGCCCGGCGGCCTCCGCGCCCAGCCGCGCCAGCCGGGCCCGGTACGGCTCCCGCTCCGGGTCGAACGTCCCCGGGTAGCCGAGCGTGACCTCCCGCCATCGGCGGCGCAGCAGGGGGAAGGCTCCGGCGCCGGTTCTCTCGCCGGGAGCACAGGCCGCGGTCAGCACGGCGAGCCCGCCGAGCTGGAGAAATAATCGCCGGGAAGGTCCCTTCACGCGTAGATTATCCGCGCGATCCCTCCCTTTCATCGATCTTCCACGCACATCTATGGGAGCGCTCCCAAATGTCGTACCTTACTTCTGCCCTTGTCGCCGGGAAAAGGAGCGCGTCGTGCGACGACTGTTACCCGTGGTGTCGTCCTGTCTGGCCCTGCTGCTGCCGCTGACGGCGACGTCGGCCGCCTCCGCGTCCGAGTCCGCGTCGCACGGGCCGGGGACCTGCGCGAAGGGCGGAATGCTGTTCTGCGAGGACTTCCAGTCGCTTCCGGTCGGCGGCGCGGCGAGCCTCGACTGGGGTGTCGACACCAAGCACGGCACGCTCACGGTGGAGCGCGGCGACCGCGGCCAGAAGGTGCTGCACGTCCACACCGAGGGCAACGGCCGGGCGTTCCTCAAGGTGGACGACTTCGCCCCGCCCGGCAACGGCTTCTACGGCCGCCTGCGGCTGCGCGTCAAGGCGTTCCCCACCGCGCCCGACTGGGCCCACTACACGCTGGTCGAGGCCACCGGCGCGGGTCCGGAGATCGTCCGGCCGCTCGGCGGCCAGTACGTCCCCACACTGGGCAAGGACCTGTGGGGCGTCGGCGCGGACGGCGGCCCGACCGGCGACTGGACCAACTGGCGCGAGTCGGCCCCGTCGCAGGCGGACGTGTGGCAGTGCGTCGAGTGGCGGATGGACCCCGCCGACAACACGATCTCGCTCTGGTTCGACGGCGTGGCCAAGCCCGACCTCACCGTGTCCACCCGTGGCCACGGGGGCAACGACGTCGACTTCGTCTTCCCCCGCTTCGACACCGTGAAGATCGGCTGGCAGCTCTACCAGCCGAACCCCTCCCCCGCGGCGTACGACCTCTGGGTGGACGACATCGCCCTGAGCACCCGGCGCGTCGGCTGCGCCTGACGTCTCACGCGCCCCTCACGCGGCCTCCGCGCGGCTGTCCCGCGCGCCGGTCAGCAGGCGCAGCGAGCCGGCCGCCAGACCAGTGACGAGCACCACGTGGACGACCAGGTGGACGGCCATGAAGTAGGCGGCGAAGACCGGCCCCCGCTGCCGGCGGACGAACCCGACCAGCTCGGGATCGGCGAGGACGAACCCCGCCAGGAACACGGCGGGAACGGCGAGCAGAAGGGGATGGAACAGCCCGAACGCAGGCTCAGCAGCACCAGCCCCAGCCCGGCCAGGGCGAGCCCGCAGGACAGGATGCCCGCCGGGCTGTTGGCGTGCTCCGGCTTGGCCGCGCCGCGCCGGGTGGTGGTCAGCGCGAGCGGGATCAGCGGCAGGGCCCGCCGCCACTGCTCGCTCAGGATCGGCAGCAGGCGGCTGCCGTCGTCGTGACGGCCCACGACCGTGTCGGTCAGCACGATCCGGCTGCGTACGGCGAGCCTGCTGCTGTATTCGACGTCCTCGCAGTCGCGCAGCCGCTCGTCGAGCCTGCCCACGGCGAGCAGCACGTCGCGGCGGACGGCGGCGAGGGCGAACACCACGCTGTTGACCTCCCCCAGGTGGCGGCGGCGCCAGTGCACCGCGTGGAGGATGCGATACCACTCGACCGGCCCGTCGTCGATGAGCGGCACGGTGTCGTAGACCCCGTGGACGCAGCCGACCTCGGGATCGTGCTCCAGGATCTCCATCGCGTTCGCGACCGCGTCGGACCGCAGCGCCACGTCGGAGTCGAGGAAGAAGATCACATCGCCCGTGGTGGCGTCGATCCCGGCGTTCCTGGCCGCGGACACGCCCCGGTTCTCCGGCAGCCGCACGACCCGGCAGCCCAGCTCCTCGGCGATCTGCGCCGAGCCGTCGGTGCTCGCGTCGTCCACCACGACGATCTCGCCGGGCACGCGGGTCTGCGCCAGCACCGACTCCAGGCACAGCCGCAGCGTCCTGGCCGCGTTGTAGCACGGCACGACCAGCGAGATCATCGCGTCGCCCCCGAGAGCACCCCCGCGTAGACGGCCAGCGTCTCCTCGGCGGCGCGGCTCCAGCTCAGCGTCTCCCGCACCAGCCGCTCGCCCCGCTCGGCCAGGGCGCGGCGCAGCCCTGGATCGGTCATGACCTCGATCACCCCGTCGGCGATGTCGCGGGGATCGGCCGCCCGCACGAACCGTACGGCGGGCCGCGCGGGGTCGCCGAGGAAGATCCGGGAGAAGCCGTCACCCAGGACGACCGGCCGGGCCAGGGCCATCGCCTCGGTCGCCACCAGCCCGAACGGCTCGAAGAGCGAGGGGAAGACGCAGGCGTCGGCCATCGCGTAGTACTCCAGCAGCGCCTGCCCGTCCACGAAACCGCCGGAGGTCAGCACCCGGCCGTCGAGCCCCGTCTCGCTGACGATCCGCGCGACGCCCGCCTCGTCGCCCTCCCCCACGAGGACCAGACGCAGCCCCGGCACGGCGGGCGCGATGTCGCGCATGGCGTCGAGCAGCGGGTAGATCCCCTTCTGGCGTTCGAGGCGGCCGACGAACAGCAGCACCGGGTCCTCCTCGGCGATGCCGAGCCGGGCGCGCAGGTCCGCCGCGCCGAGGCGCAGCTTCTCGCGGTCGAACGCGGGGTCGGCGACCACCCGCTCGTACGTGCCGCCGAGGCGGACGACGTCGATCGGCGAGCGGTCCCAGCCCGCCTCAAGCAGTTGCTCGCGCACCTCCGGAGTGGCGACCACGACCCGCCGGGAGATCCGCGCCAGCCACCGCTCCAGCGCGGCGAACAGGTTGAGCGGGTCGGCGATGCTGCGCTGCGGGGCGACGCCGTACTCGGTGGTGTGGACGTGGAACACCACCGGGAGCCGCAGCACGTAGTGGCACAGCAGGCCGCACAGGAAGTTCGTCGAGTCGTGCACGGCGACGAGGTCGGGCCGCCGGCCGGGGCGCAGCCGCCGCAGGAGCAGGAAGTAACGCCAGTTGCTCACCACGACGGTCAGCGCGAGCAGGAGGAACTCCACGCCGCGCGTGCGGTTGAGCCGCCTGCGGCGGGCGACGGCGCCGAGGACGCGTCCGCGCGGCCGGTAGACGGTCACGTTCTTCGAACGCTCCCACACGGGCAGGCGGCCGTCGTTCAGGGTGAGGACCGCCATCTCGTGGTCGCGTGCCAGATGCGGCGCGATCAGCTCGGCATACCGGCCGAGCCCCGCCGTGATGTTGGGCGGGAACTGGTTGATGACGTGGGCGATCCTCACCCGCGCACCTCCAATGCGGGCCGGTAGAGCCGGGCGGAGACGGCCGTCACGACGGCCACGAGGACGAGGTTGCTCAGGGCGAAGGCCACCAGCCCGCCGGCGAGCCCCTGCCAGGCGATGAGCGCCGCCTGGCAGGCGAGCGCGAGCGGCGTACCGGCCAGCAGGCAGCCGATGAGCACCTTCGCCCCCCGCACCCCGTCCATGGTCAGGGCGACCTGCTGGAGGTTGAAGACCGTGTGCACGCCGATCCCGAGCGCCGACAGCGCCATCAGGCCGAGCGAGTACGGATACTCGCCCCCCATGAGCAGGAAGAACACCGTGCTCGCCGCGAACGCGAACACGGCGGTCGCCGCGAACACCACCGGGGCGAGCCGGGCGATCCGCCGCATCACGGCGGGCTTGTCCGACGTCGCCAGCGTGGGCAGCAGCACCAGGCCGACGCCGTCGGTGAACACCACGCCGAGCAGCCGTTTGGGGAAGCCGTTGTACACGGAGTAGACGCCGACGTCGGCCCGGGGCGCCCAGTGGTTGAGGAAGATGACGTCCACCCCGAACACCACCGCCGTGAGCGCGGCGATGGCGGTGACGTACGCGCCGTGCCGGTACAGCGAGCGGGCCAGCGCCCACGACCAGGACCGGGGCGCGACCTCGAACCCGGCGAAGGAGAGCAGGGCGAAGGCCAGGTTGGTGCCGATCAGCGCGACCAGGTAGGGCTCCGCGTCGCGCACGCCGAAGACCAGCAGGCAGCACGCGGCGGCGCCCATGTAGACGACGGCCACGGCGAGCTTCAGCCGGGCGACGAGGCGGAACCTCTTCAGCCCGCGCAGGAAGCTCTCGGTGAGCTGGTTGAGCGTCATCGCCAGCGCCAGCGCGAGCGCGAAGGCGAGCGTGCGGGTGTCCACGCCGAGCGCGGCGGTCAGCAGCGGAGCGGCCGTAAGGCCCGCGGCGAACCCCGCCCCGCCCAGCACGAGCGTGGCCAGCAGCGCCGTCGTCACCAGGGCGGGCCGCGCCCCCGGCTCGGCCCGCGGCAACTCCTGGAACATGACGTAGTTGAGGCTCGTCAGCATGCCGACGGTGACGATCAGCGCGATCGACAGGACGACGGTGAAGTGGCCGAACGCGGCGGCGCCGGTGCCCCTGGCGATGACGAGCGTGGTCGCGGCGGCCGTGCCGCTGGCCACCGTGCTCACCAGTGTGGGCCCGGCGGCCCAGCGGTGGGCGGCCAGGAGCCCGGCCGCCCGATCCGTCAGCGCGCCCACCGCAGGTGTGCCCGCCGGGCGTACTCGAGGTCGTCGGCCGTGTTGACGCCGCGCGCCTCGTCGGGGTCGGTCACCGGCACCACCGTCACCGGCCAGTTCCGCTCGCGCGACAGACAGGGCAGGAACGGCAGGAAGTTCACCTCTCCGGTGCGGGCGCCCAGAGCCGCCTCGTCCAGGTAGCGCGTCCACTCCTCGCGGAGCCCTTCTGTGCTCAGGCAGAAGACGCCCACGTCGCTGAGCCCGCCGGGGCGGCACTCGTCGCCCTCCCGCGACTGGCGCACCCGCACCAGCGTCCCGTCGCCGTCCAGTTCGTACTCGACGTACGGGTCGGGCATCGGCACCAGCGGGAGCGTGAGCCCCTTCCCGTGCGCCCGGACGACGCGATCGACCGTCACCGGGGACAGGCCCGCCTGGTCGCCCCAGACCACGAGGATCGTGCCGTAGGCCTCCCAGTGCGGCGCGGCGCCGAAGATCGCGCCGCCCATGCCGGTGGGCTCGTCCTGCACGCTCACCGAGACCTCGCCGCCCGCGATCTGTTCCGCCGCCAGCGCGCGGAACGGCCCCTCACCCTCCGGGGACATCACGACGTGGACGTGCTCGACGTACGGCCGCAGCCGCTGGTGGAGCACGTGCCACACGGTGACGCCGTCGGCGATCTCCACCATGATCTTGGGGATGCCCAGGCCCAGGCGGGTTCCCCGCCCGGCCGCCGGGATCACCGCGCACAACCGTTCAGCAGGCACCGCCCACCTCCGCGAACAGGAGAGACACGATCTGTTCCAGGTCGCGTACGGCGACCGCCCCGGGAGCGGGCTCGGCCACGTGGACGTGCAGGGTCGCCAAGCCCGCGCCGACCGCCGACGCCACCCCGTGCGCGGAGTCCTCAAGCACCACCGCCGCGCCGGGGTCGAGCCCCCAGTGCTCGCAGGCGTACGCGTAGAAGGCCGGGTCGGGTTTGCTCGCCGGGACGTCGTCGCTGGTGAGCACGCCCCGGAAGTACGCGCCCAGGGAGCAGGCCGCCAGCACCCGTGCGACCGACGCCCGGCTGCCGCTGGTGACGAGGTAGGCGTCGCGGCCCCCGGCGACCAGGCGGCCGAGCAGCCGCCGCGCGCCGGGGAACACGGCCACCGCGCCGGCCCGCTCGCGATACAGCCGCTGCTTCAGCCGGGCCAGCCGGTCCGCCTCATCGGTGTCGCCCAGCAGGCGCAGCGCCACCTCGCGGGTGCTCGCGCCCGCGTGGTCGGCGTACCGGAAGGACGCGAGCCGATCGGGCGCGACCTCGGCGAGGGCCTGCCGGAAGGCCGCCTCGTGGGCCGGGCAGGAGTCCACGAGCGTGCCGTCGAGGTCGAAGAGCCAGACGCGGCGGGCACACGCCTCCGCCAGGAGCGCCGTCATCGGGCCCGCGCCAAGGCCGCCTCGTTCCTGATCGCGAGCAGGGCCTCGGCCGTACGCTCCGGATGGTGCAGGCCCGGGCTGCCCGGATGTCGCAGGTCGGCGGTGACCCAGCGGGCCCCCGCCCACTCTCCCCGGTCGAGCACGCCGTACGGCACCGCCGGGGCGTCCGGCGCGGACGTGCGATGACTCAGCACGTGGGTCACCAGCCGCCGCCCGTTGCGGGGGTCGCCGAGGTAGGCCAGCGTGCGGTCCACCAAGTCGGGCGCGCTCAGCCCCCGGATGTCGTGGTCGCCCCGGATGTTGACGACGAACACCTTGGCCGCCGCCCGGCTCCGCGCGATCGCGTCCGCCACGCCGGGCGTGAGATAGCTGGGCAGGAGCGAGGAGTGCGGGGTGCCGGGGCCGTAGACGACGAGGTCGGCATCGCGGATCGCCTCAAGCGCCCGCGGGTTCGGCGTCACCTCGGCGCGCTCGCGGCCGAGGACCTCCCTGGTCCACGCGGGCGGCAGCGCCTCCAGTTCGGCCCGCCGCGCGCCGAGCGGCTCGCGCAGCAGGAACAGGTCGGTGATCGCTCCGGGGCCCTGCGGCGCGACGATGTCGGCCTCGTCGGCCAGCAGGCTGCCGTCCCGCCTGAGCGCGGTCAGGAAGGCGTTCTCCCCGTTGGTCACGTTGAGCAGCCGTACGGGCGAGCCGAACGTGCGGGCGCAGGCGTCGACGGCGGCGTTGAAGTCCCGGCCGAGCCGCAGGTAGGCCCCGGCGAACACGAGGTTGCCGAGCGCGCAGTCGGCGAGGTCGAGCCCGTGCGGGTACGCGGCGAGCCGCCGGGCGAACACGCGCAGGTCCGCCGTGACGGCCTCGCGGGCCGCCTCCGGCAGCGCGGCGAACGGGCCGCGCCGCGTGGCGATCGACTCGATGACGGCGGCGAGCCCGGCGGGCGTCGTCCCGCCCGGCAGGCGGTGTTCGAGCACGGTCGCCAGCGCGGCCCGCGCCGGATCGGCGGGGTCGAGGTGGAGCAGAAGGTTCTTGCGGAAGTCCGACGGCCCGAGCATCCCGGGCAGATAGCGCCGCAGCGCGCCGGTGGACAGGCCGTTGTCGTAGCCGTTGACGACCAGCGACAGGGTGACGCCCGGGGTGCCCAGCATGCCCCTCGCGATGCCGGCCGCCCCGCGCCCGCCGCTGAACATCGTCACCGCGACGTTCATCGGACCCCCTCGCGAGAGATCTCCTCACGAGCGGCCGGCCGGCGCAGGACGCCCCGGCGCAGCAGCCAGTGGCGGTAGCCGAGATAGGCGACGAACAGGGCCCGGTCGCGGGCGCCGCGCCAGTATCGCCAGCCACGGCTGCCGCCCCCGCGCTCCCGGTGCTCGATCGGGACCTCCACCCACTCGTGGCCCATCTCGGCGACCCGCGCGGTGATCTCGGTCGAGCAGTTCATCCCGGCAGACTCCAGCGGCAGCGACCGGAAGAGCGGGCCGTGCACCACCTTGAAGATCGAGTTGAAGTCGCGGTAGCGCGTGCGGTGGAGCAGGTTGCTGACCGCGCCGCTGGCCGCCGACCCCCACCGGTACGCCACGCCGTCGGCCTTCCTGATCCGGGCGCCGGAGAACGCCAGGGCCTCCCCGGCCTGGACGCGCGGCAGGACGCGGTCGAGGTTGGCGATCGGGAACTGGCCGTCGGAGTCGAGCAGCACCACCCAGTCGAGCCGGGTGTGGGCGATCGCGGCGGCGATGGCCGCGCCCGCGCCGCGGTTGCGTTCGAACGTGACGACGACGAGCCGCGGGCACCGGGCCCGCAGGCCGGCCAGGATCTCGCCGGTCGCGTCACCGCTCCCGTCGTCGCAGACGACGATCTCCCAGTCGCCCACGGCCGGGGTGTTCTCCAGGTAGTCCTGCCATTCGCCCACCACCGCCGCGATGGTGTCCGCCTCGTTGTACGCGGGCGCGGCCACGGAGATGTTCACGGGCATTTTCACGGCGACGCTCATGGGTGACCCGCGCCCAGCAGGCGGCCGATCCAGCGGTCGAGGGGAAGCAGGTTGACCCCGACGATGATCGGGACGTGTACGAGCGCGAACACGATCGTCGCGCCGAAGGAGATCGGCCCCCCGGTGAACAGGTTGATGTGCGGCGCGTCGATGACCTCGGGGATGCCGACCGGGTTGACGACGAACCACATGAGGTCGAGGAAGCCCGAGAACACGATGAGGACCCCGCTCACCATGATCTTCAGGCAGCGGCCCGGGGTGCCCCCGCCGATGCGGTAGGCGGCCGCGACCGTGAGCACGATGCCCGGATAGAGCAGCAGATAGAGGTGCGTGTAGAAGCTGTCGCCCTGGGCCCGCGCGCCGTCGCCGTAGTAGAACCAGCTGATCCGCGGGATGAGATAGCCGGTGAAGAAGACGAACGGGACGTAGAGCAGCCAGTTCAGCCGCGGCGACACCCAGGGGAAGACCGCGATCGCCACGCACAGGCAGGCGAACGCGACGAGCTTGGCCACCAGTTCCCAGGGCGAGCCGATCTCCCTGGCGTGCGGCGTGGCCAGCCACACGAAGACGAAGCCGAGCGCCCCGACGGCCAGGGCCATCCACCACAGGTGGGGCGCCCAGGGGCGGGAGCCGGCGCGGACGACGTCCGCCGGAACATTTCCGTCGAGACGCGGCCGAGACGGAGGACTTTTGCCGAATGCCGTCATGAAGACGCGGCACCTTCCTTCCAACGTGCCCTTCGGGCAGGCGTGCCGGATGGCGCTGCGGAGAATGCAGCCGGAAGCGCGGGAGCGCTCCCACGCATTATGTCACTCCCATTCGGAAATTCGTCCGCAATATCAAATATTGGGCATCAGATACCGCCATTTGCGGCATATGCGCTGGTCACGGGCACTGCAGGGCGAGGAAATTGTACTGGCGGGTAGTTGAATTCCGCGCTATCGCCGCCGATTCATCGCATTACGGACAATGTCAATCGCGTTTGCGGGCCTCTGTCAATTTTGGACCGGTCCTATTCCGCCGGACACGATCACATGACAGGCTCAGCGCTTGTAGCCGTAGAGAAAGGCCCGCACCCCCGCGGTGACCATCGCTCTGAGCGCGTCCTCGTCGTGCAGGGCGGCTCGGTCGGTCAGATTGTCGGCAGAGATGAGCAGCATCAGGTGCCCTGCGGCGCGTACGGGGTCATCGATCACGAGGTCGCCGCGCTCGGCGATGCGGCGTAGCCGTTCGGCGAGTTCACGCCGGGTTCGGCCGGGGCCGGTCTTCCGCCAGAGCGCGAGCGCGGCCGGCGGGATGTGCTCCATCTCGGCGTTGATCTGGCGGATGAGCGCGAAGTGCGGAGCCAGGTCGGAGGTCAGCACCGCGAGCCAGGCCAGCCCGAAGTCGACCAGGTCCGCTTCGAGGTCGGCGACCTTGCTCAGGTGGCGGTCGATGATATCGACCATGGTGTCGGCGACGCGCTGCGTGCTCTCCTGCATCACCGTCTGGAACAGCTCGGCCTTGTCGGAGAAGTGGTTGTAGATGGTGCGGTTGGATACGCCCGCCTCGGCGGCGATCGCGTCCAGGCCGGCACGCGTGTAGCCGTCACGGGCGAACAGCGTCAGCGCCCCGGCCACGATCGCCCGGCGCTTGTCGGGCAGGCCGGCCGACTTCCTTCTCTCCGTCACGCTCGCTGAGGCTACTCGATTACACCGGTGCTTGCATTCGATACACCGATCGATGTAATTTCTACGCCGATCGGTGTAACACAACCCTCTGATGGAGGAGACGTCAATGACCAAGATCGGAATAGTCGTCGGCAGCACGCGCCCACGCCGCCGCGGCCGTGCCGTCGCCGAGTGGGTCGCCTCGGTGGCCGCTCAGGAGAGTCCGCCGGCCGACTTCGAGATCGTCGATCTGGCCGACTTCGCGCTGCCCCTGCTGGATGAGACACACCCGGCGGCATCCGGTCTGTACGAAAACGCGCACACCACCCGCTGGGCCGAGGCGATCGCCCGCTACGACGGGTTCGTGTTCGTCACGCCCGAGTACAACCACTCGATCCCCGGCGCGCTGAAGAACGCCCTGGACTTCATTTACGCGGAGTGGAACAACAAGGCGGCCGGCATCGTCGGCTACGGCTTGCACGGCGCGACGAGGGCCGCCGAACACCTCCGGCTGATCCTGGCCGAGCTGAAGGTCGCCACCGTGCGCACGCAGGTGGCGCTGTCCCTGCATCACGACTTCACCTTTTCCGCCCCCACCGAGGCGGGCGACCTCACTCCCGGCCCGCACCAGCACAAGACCCTCACTGCCCTGCTGGACGACGTCGTCGTCTGGTCGCGGGCGCTCCAGCCGGTCCGCGAAGGAGCCCTGACATGACCGCCGCACCCAGCCCTCTGTCTGAAACCGCGCTCGACGAGCTGGCGGACGCGATCGCCACCGGCGCGACGGTCGCCGGGCTCGGGGAGTCCACGAGGTTCGCCCACGAGACCTTCGGCGTACGCGACGAGCTCTTCCGCCGGTTGGTCCGCAGGCATGGCTTCCGGGCACTGGCTCTGCAGGATGACGCCTCAGTCGGCGCGATGCTCGACGCATACGTCACCGGCGGCGCGGGCACGGCCGCATCCGCTCTGGAGAGTGCCTGGCGTCCCTGGCGCACCGCCGAGATGGCCGCGGCGCTCGACTGGATCCGCGCATTCAACCAGGACCACCCGGACGACCCCATCCGGATCCTCGGGGTCAAGCCCGCGCAGGCACGGCCCGCCGACTACGACGCCGTGCTCGAACACGTCCGCCGCGCGGCCCCGCACCGGCTGGCCGAGCTCGCCTCGCACCTGGAGCCGATCCGTACCGCGCACGAGATCGACGAACACGTGCAGCGCGCGCGTGGCCTGCACCCGGGCCGTCCGTTCGCCGAGCACGCCCGCGATGCGCTCGCGATCGTCGGGCACCTGCCCGGCGACGCCGTCCTGCCCCGGATGCGCCTCATCGTGGACTTCCACGAACGCAGCGTCGCCGGACGGGACGACTACGCGGGCGACGCCCAGACGTGGGCCGAGACGATCACCGACCACCAGCGCAGGACCAGTCACCGCGTGGCCTACTGGGACGGAATCGCGCACACCTCGGCGTCGCCGACGACCCTGGGCCTGGCGCCCCAGCGCGGCCCCCAGCCCACGGTCGGCGGGGTGCTACGCCGTCACTACGGCGAGGGGTACGTGTCCGTGGCGATCGGCTTCCACCACGGCGATCTCGGCGTCGCCACCGTCCCGGAGCCGGCCCCGGACTGGCTGGACTCCCGGCTCGGCGCGGCGGACCGGCCCGTCCACTGGCTGGACTTGCGTGCCGGCGAGCCGCGCCGCCGATGGGACGGACCCGCCAAGGTCCGCGTCATCAGCGGCGTCTACGACCCCTCCCGTGACGCCGCCGAGCACCTTGCCATCGCCTCCCTGCCCGAGGCGTTCGACGTGCTCGTCCACCTGCGGCAAGTGTCCCCGGTACGGCGGCTGCCCGCGTGACGCCGCACAGGCGACATGCCCATCGTGTACGCCGCATCCTGGCCCGAGCGATCTCGTGACCGCGTGAATGTTTCATGGAATCTTGTCGCCGTCGCGCTCACGAGTTAATTTGTTTGGCTAATTGACGAACTAAATCGATTTCCCGGAAGGATCGCAGCAATGAGCCAACCCCCCGGCGGCCCCCTGACCAGCCGCCGCGGATTCCTCGGGATCGTCGGCGCGGGCGCGCTCGCCGCCGCAGGCCTCACCGGCTGCGCGGCCAAGAAGGAAGTGTCCAAGGGCACCGCCGTCGCCGCCGACAAGCTCAAGGGCCTCGTACCCACCCGCGTGCCGTTCCAGGTGGCCGGCCTGTCGCCCGACCTGCCGGGCAGCGAATTCGTCGAACCCGGCTTCCTGACCAGGCCGGGCACGATCGTCCAGGCCGTCACCGCCAAGCCGATCACCAGCGGCACGGAGGTGAAGGTGATGACCCCGCTGTGGGGCACCGTCCCTCCCGGCCTCGGCGAGAACTCCTACTACGACGCCGTCAACGAGCGACTCGGCGGGGTCGTCCGGTTCAACATCTCCGACGGCAACACCTACGTGGACAAGCTGAACACGATCCTCGCCAGTGGCGACGTGCCCGACATGATCCAGATTCCGGGCTGGAACCTGATCACCATCGCCCACTTCACGGAGGCTGCCAACAAGCTCTTCGCCGACCTGTCCCCCTATCTCGCGGGCGACAAGGCCAGGGAGTTCCCGCTGCTGGCCAACTACGACACCGCCGCCTGGGAGTACGGCGTGTTCGGCGGCGTGCTCCAGGGCATCCCGTGGCAGAACGCGCCCTATCCGTTCGCCACGATCGTCCGCCAGGACATCCTCGACGAGCTCGGCCTGTCCCGTCCCAAGAGCGCCGACGACCTGCTCACGCTCGGCAAGGAGCTGACCGACCCGAAGAAGAAGCGCTGGGCCTTCGGCGGCATGGACCAGGAGGTCCAGCGGGCGTTCGGCGCCCCGCGCGAGTGGCGCAAGCAGCCCGACGGCACGCTGATCTACAAGTACGAGACGCCGGAGTGGCAGCAGTCCATCGAGCTCCTGACGAAGCTGTTCGACGCGGGATACGTCCACCCGGACGTCGTGGCCAACCAGTTCGCCGACCACAAGGAGCCCTTCGGCAGCGGGCAGATGGTCATGTACAAGGACGGGCTCGGCGCGATCCACGAAATCCTCGGCCGCTACCTGCCCGGCAACCCGAAGATCAACGTGCGGGCCGTGGATCCGTACCCGGCCCACCCTGGCGGCAAGGTCATCGTCTGGCGCAACGAGCCGGCCGGCATGTTCTGCTTCATCAAGAAGGGTCTCGGCGACGCCCGCACCCGCGAGCTGCTCGGCATCGCCAACTGGTGCTCCGCGCCGTACGGCACGCAGGAGTACGACCTGGTGAACAACGGCGTCGAGGGCAAGCACTTCACGGTCAAGGACGGGCAGGTCCAGCAGACCGCGCTCGGCCGCAAGGAGGTCGCCCCGACCTACATGTTCCTGTCCGGACGGCCCGGCGCGATCACCGAGAACCAGTATCCCGGCTACGTCGAGGCGTACCACGGCTGGGAGAAGACGGCCTCGCAATACCTGGAGAACGACCCGTTCGTCGGCATCCGGGTCGAGGTGCCGTCCAAGATGGCCGCTCTGGTCAAGCCGACCGAGGACAAGATGAACGAGATCTTCCGCGGCAAGCGGCCGATCTCGGAGTGGGCCACGATCGTCAAGGACTGGCAGGAGCAGGGCGGCAACGAGGCCCGCGAGTTCTACATGAAGGTCGCCAGGGAGAACGGGCGGCTGTGAGCGCCGACGCGGACACGAGGAGCGTGACGGAGGTCCGGCCCGGGGCGACCCAGGCCGGACCGGCCGTCGGCCCGCGGCGGGACACCTTCGCCGCGCGGCTGCGCCGGGACTGGCCACTGCTGGTCATGGCCGCGCCGATGCTGGTGCTGGTCACCGCCTTCTGGTGGATCCCGGCGCTGGGAAACGTCATCGCCTTCCAGGACTACAACCCGTTCACCGGCGGCATCCTGGGCAGCCCGATCATCGGTTTCACCAACTTCGCCGAGCTGTTCGGCGACCCGCAGTTCATCCGGGCGGTGGTGAACACGCTGGGCATCACCGCGTTCCAGCTCGTCTTCTACTTCCCGGTGCCGATCGCGCTCGCGCTGCTGCTCAACAGCGTGGTCTCCGGGCGGCTGCGGGCCTTCATCCAGGGCGTCGTCTATCTGCCCCACTTCTTCTCGTGGGTGCTGGTGGTCGCGATCTTCCAGCAGATGTTCGGCGGCGCCGGCCTCATCGCGCAGATCCTGCGCGACCACGGGCACTCGGGCATCGACTGGATGACGAACTCCGACACGTTCATCCTGCTGGTCACCGCCGAAACGGTCTGGAAGGACGCCGGCTGGGGCACGATCGTGTTCCTCGCCGCGCTCAGCACGATCGACCCCAACCTGTACGAGGCCGCCGCCGTCGACGGGGCCCGCCGGTGGCGCCGGATGTGGCACATCACGCTGCCCGGGCTGCGGCCGGTCATCGTGCTGCTGCTGATCCTGCGGCTCGGCGACGCGCTCAACGTCGGTTTCGAGCAGTTCATGTTGCAGCGCAGCGCGGTCGGCAGCAAGGTGTCGGAGGTCTTCGACACCTTCGTCTACTGGTCCGGCCTGCGCACCGGCGACTTCGGGTACGGCGCGGCGGCCGGCCTGTTCAAGGGCCTGGTCGGGCTCGCGCTCATCCTGGCGGCCAACCGGGTGGCGCACGCCCTGGGCGAGCGGGGGGTGTATTCGCGATCATGAGCAAGACGAAGGTGTCCGGGCTCGCGCCCTGGGAGGAGCCGGGCTCGGTCGCGGGCCGGATCGGCAAGGGCGGCGTGCTCGCGCTCATCGTGCTCGCCGTGCTGCTGCCGCTCTACACGATCGTGCTCACCAGCCTGTCGTCGGCCGAGACGGTGAACCGGGTCGGTGGCCTGGTGCTGGTGCCTGACGGCATCACGTTCGACGCGTACCGCCAGATCTTCTCCGACAGCGTGGTCAGCCGCGCCGTGCTGGTCAGCACCGGCGTCACCGTCGTAGGCACCGCGGTCAGCCTCGGCGTGAGCGTCCTCGGGGCGTACGCGCTGTCGCGGCCGGGGACGCTGTTCCACCGGCCGATCCTGTTCTGCGTGCTGCTGATGTTCGTGTTCTTCCCCGGCCTGATCCCGACCTACCTGATGGTGGCCTCGCTCGGGCTGAAGGACACGTACTGGTCGCTGATCCTGCCGTCGGCCGTGTCGGCGTTCAACGTCGTCGTGCTGCGCGCGTTCTTCATGAACATCCCGCGCGAGCTGCTCGACAGCGCCCGCATCGACGGCGCCGGGGAGTTCCGCATCCTGTGGCGGATCGTGCTCCCGCTGTCGAAGGCGGTCACGGCGGTCATCGGCCTGTTCTACGCGGTCGGCTACTGGAACGCCTGGTTCAACGCCATGCTGTTCATCGACGACACCCGCAAGTGGCCGCTCGCGCTGATCCTGCGGTCGTACGTCGTGGACTCCAACCCGCTGCCGACCGCCACCGTGGGCGTGAACGGCTTCGGCCACGTCGCGCCGCCGACCCTGGCGATCAAGATGGCCATCGTCGCCATCGCCGTGCTGCCCGCCCTGGTCATCTATCCGTTCGTGCAACGTCACTTCACCAAGGGCGTCATCATCGGCGCCATCAAGGGCTGAGGCCCTTTCCCCAGACCGACGCCCCGCCGCACCTCCCACCGGCGGGGCGTCGCCAAAAGGAAGGCACGTGCATGCGGCTCTGGTACGGCGGGGACTACAACCCGGAGCAGTGGCCCGAGGAGGTCTGGGCCGAGGACGTCGCGCTCATGCGCCGGGCCGGAGTCAACCTCGTCACCGTCGGCGTCTTCTCCTGGTCGCGGCTGGAGCCGTCCGAGGGCCGCTACACCTTCGGCTGGCTCGACCGGGTGCTCGACCTGCTCGCCGACGGCGGGATCCGGGTGGACCTGGCCGTCCCGACCGCCTCTCCCCCGCCATGGTTCTCCCTGGCGCACCCCGACGCCCTGACCGTCACCCGGGACGGCGTACGGCTCACGCACGGCAGCCGCGACACCTACTGCGTGAGCGCCCCGGCGTACCGTGAGGCGTCGCTGCGGATCACCCGCGCCCTCGGCGAGCGCTACCGCGACCATCCCGCCCTGGCCATCTGGCACGTGCACAACGAGTACGGCACGCCCTGCCACTGCGACCACGCCGCCGCGGCGTTCCGGGCCTGGCTGCGGGAGCGGTACGGCGGCCTCGACGCGCTCAACGAGGCCTGGACGACCGCGTTCTGGGGCCAGCACTACTCGGACTGGGCGCAGATCACCCCGCCCCGGGCGACGCAGTACCTTCCCAATCCGGCGCAGGCGCTCGACTTCCGCCGGTTCGTCTCGGACGAGATGCTCGCCCACTTCACCGAGCAGCGCGACCTGCTGCGCGAACTGACCCCCGGGGTGCCCGTCACCACCAACTACGTGCTGGCCGGCTGGGCCAGTGTCGACCACTGGAAGTGGTCGCGCGAGGTGGACCTGGTCGCCGTCGACGACTATCCCTCGGGGCGGGGCATGGCGGCGGCCGAGCAGACCGCCTTCGCCGCCGACCTGGCCCGGTCGTGGGCGGGCGGGCGGCCCTGGCTGCTGATGGAGCAGGCCACGGGCTATGTTCTGGGCCCACGCGCGTCGCCCAAGGAGCCCGGCGAGATCGCCAGGCACAGCCTGCAACACGTCGCCAGGGGCTCGAAGGGCGCGATGTTCTTCCAGTGGCGGGCCTCCCGCGGCGGCGCCGAGCAGTGGCATCCGGGCATGCTCCCGCACACCGGCCCGGACTCCCGCGTCTTCCGTGAGGTCTGCGCCCTGGGCGAGGCGCTGGAGCGGATCCCGGCGCCACCCGACGAGCCGCCCGTCGTCGAGGCGGAGGTCGCGATCCTGTGGGACGAGGAGGCGTGGTGGGCCGTCCAGGGGCCCGGCCTGCCGTCCACGGAGATCGACTACCTCGCGGCCGTCGAGCAGGCCCACCGGGTGTTGTGGCGGCAGGGCGTCGCCGCCTGCTTCGCCCATCCGTCGCACGATCTGCCGGCGTACCGGGCCGTCCTCGTGCCGAGCCTCTATTCGATCTCCGACGAGGCCGCCCGGAACCTCGCGGCGTACGTGGAGGGCGGCGGCACGCTCGTCGTGTCGTTCTTCAGCGGGATCGCCGACGAGCACACCCGGATCAGGCTGGGCGGCTACCCGGGCGCCTTGCGCGAGATCCTCGGCATCAGCGTGGAGGAGTTCCGTCCGCTCGCCGACCCGATCGAGTTGCCGGAATTCGGCCGCGCGACGGTGTGGAGCGAGGTCGTCCACCTGGACGGGGCCGAGGTGGTCGCCCGCTACCCCGGCGGCGGGCCCGCCGTCACGCGCCACCGCCACGGCGGCGGCACGGCGTGGTACGTCTCGACGCGGCTCGACGACCCCGGCTACGCCCGCGTCCTCGCCCGCGCCGGCCTGGCCGGGAGCGGCATCCCCGGCGTCGAGGTCGTACGGCAGCGGGACCGGGTCTTCGCCGTCAACCACACGGAGGACGAGCAGCCCGTGCCGCTCCACGGCACCGACCTGATCACCGGCAGGCCGGTCGACGGCAAGCTCGGTCCCGGGGGCTACGTGGTCGTGCCCCTATAGATGTCGTACGGGGATCCGGGGCGCCTCGGCCTCGGCGGCCGGGCGGCGGTGGCGGGGGATCTCGGTGGTCTGCTGCGCACTCTCCGGCTGTCCGGGCTGCGGCTTCTCCGGCGCCTGTTCCCGCGCGGGCGGCCCTCCGCCTGGTGGATCTCGTTCTCCAGGTCGTCCACCGTCGGCGCCTCCAGCATGCGCGGCACGATCGCGGCCCCGGCCCGGGGGACGGCCCAGAAGCTTCCGGTGCGCTCGCCGTACCAGACCATCCAGCCGGGCGTCCTGTCCGCCAGTGCCCGCGCCGCGTCCCTGCCCGCGGTGATCTCGTCCGCCATGCCGATCCTCCCGTTCGACGTACTTCCGAGAACCGGCCCTCTACCCGGCCGCGGACGGGTCAAGCGCCGATCCCTGGCGTTCCTGTGACCTTCCGGATGGACCGGTCAGGTTTGCGCCATGGACACGGCATGGTCGGTAATGCGTTCATCAAGAAGGAATGGGGAGAGTAAGCATTTTTCGAGAAAGGCGGGATATGCCTCGTTTATCTGGCTAGCTGGTATGTTGGAAGAGTTCCAGTCTCCACCTCGGCGAGACCGGGCGGGCCGCACCGGTCACCGCGTCCGGGCACCCTCCTCCGGCGATCACCCGCGGGCCGCCGGCCCCTACGGGACAGGGGTTTCCGATGATCCCGGGAGGTTCGGGACACATCACCAAAGATCGCTACAAAGCCCGCCTTCTTTACCTATTTGCCACATTCTGGCGTACAGGTGGGATTGCCAGACGGACTCGCATACCATCGACCGTCGCGCATTACCGGGACCTGACACTCCGCCGGGTAGCGTCGTTCAAGACAGTACGCCCGAAAAATATGGATGAAGGCGCGTATATGACAACGCAGCAGCTCGAGATTACTGTGAGCGATCATCAGCCGGCCGTCGTGGTCGCGCTGCGAGGTGAACTCGACATCGCCAGCGGGGACACGCTCCGGAGGGCGATCAGGAATCTTGTCCGCCAGGGTCGCGTCAAGATCGTGGTGGATGCGTCCGGTCTGCGGTTCTGCGACTCCTGCGGCCTGGAAGCGCTGCTGGACGCCCGGGACGACATCGAGAAGGCCGCCGGTTCGATGCGGCTCACCGGAGTTCACGGCATCTTGAAGATCGTCCTCGAGGCGACCCGGCTGCGCGACACGTTCGTCATCGACGGCACGCCCGTCGAGGCAGTCGCCGCTATGGTGGTGACAGCCTCACAGCACGTGTCCATGGTCTGAGTGTTCGTGGTCTGACCGTTTGACCTCCGGCCCCCGCCCTCTCCTCGAGGGCGGGGGCCTCTGACGGCCCGCCGCGGTCGTTTGTGCATGTCAGGTCCGGGTACGCGCGGACGAGGGGAACGGCCCCACGTCGTTCTGGGGAGGAACACGGACATGGATCAGTCCCGCGCGCCCGTGCTGGAGGCGCTCACCGCCTATCGCCGACGGGGAGACATCAGCTTCACGCCTCCTGGCCACAAGCAGGGGCGGGGGGTGGATCCGCGGGTTCTGGAGGTCCTGGGCGAGGACCTTTTCAGGGACGACGTGATGATCATGAACGGCCTGGACGACCGGTTGCAGAGCAAAGGCGTCCTCGAAGAGGCGCAGCAGCTCATGGCGGAGGCGGTCAACGCCGAGCAGGCGTTCTTCTCCACCTGTGGCAGCTCCCTGTCGGTCAAGAGCGCGATGCTCTCCGTGGCCGGGCCAGGGGAGAAACTGCTGGTCGCACGCAACGCCCACAAGTCGGTCATCTCGGCACTGATCCTGAGCGGGGTCGAGCCCGTCTGGGTGCACGGGGACTGGGACGGCGATCTGCACATGTCGTATCCGCCCACGCCCGAGGCGGTGGAGGAGGCGTTCAAGGCGGCCCCCGACGCCAAGGGCGTCATCGTCGCCAGCCCGGTGGACTACGGCACCTGCGGCAACCTGGAGGGCATCAACGAGGTGTGCCGCAGGTATGACCAGACGTTCATCGTGGACGAGGCCTGGGGCGCCCACCTGCCGTTCCACGAGGACCTGCCCACGTGGGGCATGAACGCCGGGGCCGACCTGTGCGTGACGAGCGTCCACAAGATGGGCAACGGGCTGGAGCAGAGCTCGGTGTTCCATCTGCAGGGCAACCGGGTGGACCCGGCGGTGCTCAAGGCCCGCGAGGACCTGCTCGGCACGACCAGCCCCTCGACCCTGATCTACGCGGCGCTCGACGGCTGGCGCAGGCAGATGGTGGAGCACGGCAAGGACCTGCTCGACCGTGCCCTGGAGCTCGCGGAGTCGGTCCGCACGGAGATCGGCAAGATGCACGGCCTGTGGGTGCTGAGCAAGGAGAACACCCGCGCCTTCGACATGGACCCGCTGAAGATCGTCATCGACGTGTCGGGGCTCGGCGTCGACGGCTACCACGCGGCCGACTGGATACGCGAGCGCTGCCACGTCAACCTCTCGCTGAGCGACCACCGCCGGGTCAGCGCCGAGATCACCGTCGCCGACAGCGAGGAGACGGTCGGCAGGCTGCTCGACGCGCTGCGCGCCCTGTCGTCGGCCCGCGACCTGCCGCCCGCGGCCACGATCGACGTGCCCGAGCCGGGAGAGCTGGAGCTGGACGTCGCGATGCTGCCCAGGGACGCGTTCTTCGGGCGGGTCGAGATCGTGCCCACCGGCCAGGCGGTCGGCCGGATCGTGGCCGAGATGGTCACGCCGTACCCGCCGGGCGCGCCCGCCCTGTGCCCGGGCGAGCGCATCACCGAGCCGGTGCTGAGCTACCTGACCACCGGGCTCGAAGGCGGCATGAACATCCCGGACGTCAGCGACCCCAGCCTGAAGACGCTGCGCGTGGTCGCGGAGTGACGGGAGCGTGACGGGAAGGCCCAAATCAGGACCAGCACGGTCAGGCCCAGCAGGAGACGGCCGTCTGCGCCATGAGCAGCTCGGCCACGTCACCCAGCCGGCCGCGCCGCGCGTACGCCGCCCGCTGACGCGCCGCCCCCGATCCGCTGTGCCGTACGCGGTCGAGCTGGAGGGTCAGCGGCTCCCAGTCGCCGTTCTCCTCCAGCACCGGCCGCACGTGGTCGAGCAGGCGGTCCACCAGGCGCCACGCGGGAGTCCGCGCGCCGCTCCCGCTCAGCAGGTCGAGCGCCTCGCCGTCCACGCCGTCGCGGGCGGCCCGCCAGTAGGCCGCCCGCAACAGGGTGTCCTCCACGTCGGGGGCGGGCACGCCGGCCCGCACGTCGCGCAGTGCCGTCTCGGCCAGCCCCCGCACCAGTCCGGCCAGCAGCACGGTCTCCCCGGCCGTCGGGCACACGTCCGCCGCGCGGATCTCCAGCGTCGGCACGTGGTCGGACGGGCGGACCAGCCAGTAGATCATCTTCCGGTCGAGGATCGTCCCCCCGGCCAGCATGCCGGCGACGAGGCTCTCGTAGTGCTCGGCGGAGCGGAAGAACGGCGGCGGCTCCGCGCTCGGCCACCTGCCCATCATCAGCGCCCGCCAGCTCGCGTAGCCGGTGTCCCGGCCGTCCGCGATCGGCGAGTTCGCCGCGAGAGCCTGCAGGACCGGGAGCCAGGGCCGCAGGTGGTTGCTGACCCGCACCGCCTCCTCACGGTCCGCGATGCCGACGTGGATGTGGCAGCCGCAGACGCCCTGACCGTCCATGACCGCCCCGAACTCGCGGAGCATGGCCTGGTAGCGAGGGCACGACGACAGGGGCGGCACTCCCGGGTTGCCGTCCAGCGCGGTGCCGCACGCGATGAGCGCGAGCCCGGCGCTCGCGGCGGCGTCGGCGGCGGCGCGGCGCATCTCCAGCAGGTCGCCGTGCAGATCGCGCAGGCTGGTGTGCACGGCGCTGTTGCTCTCCAGTTGGAACTGCGTCAGTTCGAACACCAGCCGGTCCGCCCCCGGTCCGGCCGCCCGCTCGCGGATCTCCCGCGCCGCCGGGACGACCCGTCCGGTTCGCGGGTCGGCGAGCAGGAACTCCTCCTCGACTCCGAGCGTGAGCGTCGCCGGACTCACGGTTGCCTGCGCGACGAGGGAGGGTCCGTGCACG
The DNA here is from genome assembly GCF_002027145.1 of Microbispora sp. GKU 823. Lineage (NCBI taxonomy): Bacteria > Bacillati > Actinomycetota > Actinomycetes > Streptosporangiales > Streptosporangiaceae > Microbispora > Microbispora sp. GKU 823. The sequence continues at coordinate 91,800 of NZ_MWJN01000024.1, forward strand.
GTGTCGAACTGGACCTCCCTTGTCACGTCTGGCATATGCGGTCTTTTCAGGAGGGGTCCAGTCGGTCAGTCCCCCATTCCCCCCGACCATCGGGCGAAAAACCCCATATGGCGTTTCTTGACCGTCCAGCTTGACCATCGCATCCGGGGGCTTTTCCCAGGCCGTACGCTCCGGTCGGGGGGCGTCGCTGCTCTAGACTGGCGAACCTGGCCCTCGGCCAGGCCCTGTCCCCTGTTCCCCCCACCGCCCGACCGTCCCCGCAGCGTCCGCCGAGGTGTGCTCCGTGACCGCCACCGTCGTACTGACTCCCGTGTCCGCCCCCGTCGCCGACCACGTGCTGGTCGTCGCGCTCGACGGCGCCCTGGACTACACGAACGCCGAGCGGCTGCGCCGGGACGTCGAGGCGGCCCTCGGCGAGGAGCACCGCGAGCTCGTCCTCGACCTGAGCGGCGTGAACTTCTGCGACTCCACCGGCATCCGGATCCTGCTGTCCGTACGGAAGCTGATGCAGGAACGCGACGGCGCGGTCACGCTGGCGGCCCTGAACGCCCGGCTGGCGAGGATCTTCAGGATCACCGGACTGATCAGCGCCTTCACGGTCGCACCGGACCTGGCGGGGGCCCTCGACGCGGTCGGCGCGCGGTCGACCCCCAGGTGAAGGCAGGGAACGGGTAACGAGACGGTAGCCTCGGAGACATCGGGCGGCAGACCCAGACAGTGGCGAGGAGGACAGGTGGTGGATCACCGCCGGCAGTGGCCGATAACGGATGATCTCGCGGCGCTCCGCGAGAACATCCAGCGGTACGCCGTGCAGGCGGGCCTCACCGGCCCCCGGCTGGACGACCTCGTCATCGCCGCCAACGAGGCCGCCATCAACGTGCTCGAACACGGAGGAGGAGCCGGCACGCTGGCGATCTCCTGCGACGGCGGCGTGCTCGCCGTCGACGTCGCCGACCACGTCGGCGTACTGCGGCCCGGCGCCGTGCCGAGCGAGCGGCCCAGCGGCCGCGGCGACCGCGGCTTCGGCCTGTGGCTCATGGGCGAGTTGTGCGACTCGGTGACCATCGACCAGGTCCCCGGCCAGTCGACGATCCGGCTGTGCATGCACGTCGGCGACGGCGCCGTGGACGACGGGGGCCCCGCCGCCGGCAGCGGCGCCGCCTCGCTGGGGCGCAGCGCCCACCCGGTCTGACCGGGCACCTCCCCCTATCTCTTGACCTCTGCCGCCAAGCGGCGGCCCGTCGCGGACCCAGGCGCGCCCGGGTTCCCCGGGGTTGGCCCCGGGTTGGCCCTGGTTATCGTCCCGATCCCGTAAACCGGGCCGTCACGGCTCTCCGGCCGCCTTAACCTGGGTCCGCGACCACCTCCTCATGGCTCCCGGACGGTTACCTGAGGAATGCCCATGACGCGGCGGCAACCGCGATCAGGGCGCAGAGGCGGATGGTCCGGGGTGTGCTGTCGACCACGTCCCGGACCGCTCTGGCCACCTCGCCGATCCACGAGCCGAACTCCGGGTCGTGAATCCGCCCTTCGTGACGGCGTCCCCCGCTCCCGCGGGGCCTGATAGCAGTCATCGGGGCCCCCTCCCCATATGCGCTGTCCGAGATCGCTGTCTCGGATCCGTCGGTCGGCCCGATCAGGAATCCGTTCCCGGCCGGGCGAAGCGCGCCATGGGCGAATCCCCGCCGCCGTCGCGCCGCCGACCCGGTAGGAGGGATTCCGGACCTTTCCCTGATGTTCACAGGTGACCCACCGTGCACGCAACGAATACGAGCGGCATTCGGGGTTCCGTACGAAGAGTGACGATCAGATCACAGCTTGCGATAGCTTTTGATCCTGATTTGTCCTTCAGAGCGAAGTTGTCTGTCCGTTTTGTCCGCAGCGCTTTCCGGAATTTTGGGTCAGCGCGCGACACGCCGTCATTTGTCTCAGAGGACGGCATCGGGCGGCATATCCGGGCCGCCCGCGCCCACGTCTCCACGACGTCCGGGACCGCGTACGGATGGGGGATGCCGAGACGATGTTACCGAACGTGACACCCTCGTCACGCATCAACGGCGGGCGGCGGGTTCAGGCGCCGAGGTCGCGCACGGTGTTCTCGAGGCACCGCGTGAGCGCCTCCACCCGCTCCTCCGTGACCGGCTCGTCGCCCTGGGCCTCGGGCAGGTCCGCGCGGCGCACCACCACGAGCCTGCGGTGCCTCTCGTCGATCTCGTCGAGCGGCAGCACGAGGCATTCGCCCCGGACGAAGACCAGCGCGACGTCCGGGTCGGCCGACTCCAGCAGCCGCCGTACGCAGTCGGGGTCGAGCAGCGCCATCGTTCCTCCCTCGCCGGTGCCCTCTACGGCCGCATGCCCACGCCCGTCGTGACCTCCTTGATCCGCTCCCGGCCCGAGTCGGGCGCGAGCGGCGGGGTCTCCATGCCCGCCCCGCGCCGCATGCCCTCGATCACCGCGCGCAGGGCGTCCACCGCGCTGTGCCGGGGCCGCCAGCCCAGTTCCTCGCGGGCACGGGTGGTGTCCATGATCGGGATCTGCAGGACCAGCTCCACCATGCCCGGCGAGGCGGGGATCAGCCGCAGGTGCCAGCCGGCCGACACCGCCGTACGCACCACCGCGGCCGGGACCGGCACCCGTCGCGCGCCGAGCAGGTCCGCCAGCACGGCCGGGTCGATCACGGGGTCGGCGGCGATGTTGAACGCGCCCCGCACGTCGCGGGTGAGCGCCAGCCGGAACGCCTCTCCGGCGTCCTGCGAGTGGAGCGCCTGGAACCGCAGCCGCGGCATGTCCGGCACGAACGGGATCAGCTCCGGCCGCACCAGCCGCTGCGGCAGGAACGGCCCGGCGAACAGCCGCCGCTGCTCGGTCGCGGCCTCCTCCTTGAAGATGAACCCCGGGCGCATCCGCACCACGCGGATGTCCGGGTGGTCGCGCTCGAAGATGTCGAGCACGCGCTCGATGTAGGCCTTCTCCCGCCCGTACGCGGCGTTCGGCCAGCCGTGGGTGGGCCACGACTCGTCGACGGGCGGATCCTTGGGCCCCGGCGAGTACGCCCCCACGGACGACGAGTGGACGAGGACCGAGACCCCGGCCCGGACGACGGCGTCGAAGACGCGCATGCCGCCGAGGACATTGGAGTTCCAGGTGGTGACCGGGTCGTGCGTGGGCTGGAACAGCCAGGCCAGGTGCACGACCGCGTCGGCGCCGGCGAAGATCGGATCGAGGTCGTCCCTGAAGATGTCTGCCGTACGCCATTCGGTCTTCGCCGGTTGCCAGCCCGGCATCCGCCTGGCCACCCCGACGATCGAGGTCACGCTCGGCTCGGACTCGAGGGCGGCGAGCACGCTCGTGCCGACGTTTCCGCTCGCACCAACCACGACAACTCGCATGAAATACTCCGTTTCCTGGCATCAGCCGCTACAAACCGCGATAGCGCCCATCCCCGACAAAGGGGTGATCATGCGCTCCGCGATCGCCCGGCTGGAGCGGGCCCGAAGATGGGGTTCCAGATTTCTCCTGGGACAATGCGGGGGAATCAGTGGTGGCGCGGGAATACCGCTACCTAGGAGGATTAAGTTCTCAATCTGGTCAGAGAGGCGGAGCAGCAGAGATGGCTCAGATCGTCGGTGGCGGACGCCCCGTCAATGACGCCGAGCGAAGGGTCATCGCGCACCTGCGGGACAACGCCCCTGACGACTGGCTGCTGCTGCACAACATCGAGGTTCCGCGCGGGGCCGACCTGTTCGAGGTGGACGTGGTCGTGCTCACCGGCCACTCCCTTGTCGTGGTCGACGTGAAGGGAGCCCGCGGCCGGTTCGAGGTGTCGGGCACCCGGTGGTTCCCCCAGCACCGGGAGGCGTTCGGCTCGCCGGTGGCCAAGCTGCGCGGCACCGCGCGGGCGCTGAAGGGCCTGCTGATCGAGGAGCACCGCGAGCTGGAGCGGTTGTACGTCGACAACGTGGTGGTGCTCACCGCGCCCGGAGCCGTCCTCGTCGACCCCAGCGGCCGCGACGCCCGGCACGTCACCACGATCGCCGGGCTCATCCCCATGCTCAGCGACGTGTCCCGGGTGCGGCACGGGTGCAGCCGCGACGCCGGGCCCTATCGCACCGCGATCATCGAGGCGCTGAACGGCACCGTACGCCGCTCGACCGCGCCGCCGCGCTTCGGCAACTGGGAGGTGGAGGAGCAGCTCGGCGGCGACAGCCGGGTCACCGAGTATCGCGCCGTCAACGCGACCGCCCCGACCAGCGGCACCGTGCTGCTGCGGGTCTACCGCGCCGACCCGATGGCCGAGCAGCGGCGGCGGGTGGCCGAGCAGCGCCGGATCGCCAACGCCTACCAGTCGCTCGCCAAGATCCCGCCGCATCCCTGCGTCGTACGCTCGCGGGACTTCTTCGCCATCGACGACGAGAGCCGGTTCGTGCTCGTGCTCGACGACGTCCACGGGCAGGCCCTGCACCTGCACCTGACCGGGCGCAGGCTGGGCATCGACGCCAAGCTCGGCGTGATGGAGGACATGCTGGACGGCCTCGCCCACGTCCACGCCAACAACGTCATCCACCGGGCGCTGACCCCCGCCTGCGTGCTCGTCACCGACGACGGCAACGCGCTGCTGACCGGCTTCGACTACGCCAAGCCCGGACCGCGCAAGCACACCGTGGCCAACGAGCTGCCCAACATCCTCGACGTCCACTACGTCGCCCCCGAATGCCGGGCGCGCCCCGACCGGATGACCCCCGCCGCCGACGTGTACTCGGCCGGGGTGATCGCCTTCCAGCTCCTCACCGGCGAGCTGCCCGCGCCCGGCGTGGACGCCGAGCCGGATGCCGGCGGCGTCGCCCCCGAGGTCATGGACCTCGTACGGCGGATGCGCGACCCCACACCGGCCAAGCGGCCCGACGCGGCCACGGCCCTCGCGGAGCTGCGGGTGGCCCGCGACGCCCAGCCCCGGCGGCGCGCGCCGTTCGGCGGCAGGATCAGGAGCGCCCTGCGCCGCCTGTCCCGCCACTCGGACCACTGACACACGGGACCTTCGTCACTGTTACGACCGGCAAAGGCAGGCTAACGTCCAGGTCATGATTCGGGTGTTTCTGGTGGACGACCACGAGGTCGTACGGCGTGGTGTGGCGGCGTTGCTGGACGCCGAAGACGACATCGAGGTCGTCGGCGAGGCGGGGACGGCGGAGTCGGCCGTGGCCCGCATCCCCGCGCTGAAGCCGGATGTGGCGGTGCTCGACGTGCGCCTGCCCGACGGCAGCGGAGTGGACGTCTGCCGTGAGGTGCGCTCGAAGGTGCCGGGGCTGGCCTGCCTGATGCTGACCTCCTACGCCGACGACGAGGCGCTGTTCAACGCGGTCATGGCCGGGGCGGCCGGATA
>NZ_MWJN01000240.1:0-1618 GCF_002027145.1 Microbispora sp. GKU 823
TTCTGCCGGTCGGCGCCCTCGACCAGGGCGATCATCCGATCGATGAAGCTGTCCCCCGGCTTTTGGGTGATCCGCACCACGATCCGGTCCGACAACACCTTCGTGCCGCCCGTGACCGCCGACCGGTCCCCGCCGGACTCGCGGATCACCGGCGCGGACTCCCCGGTGATCGCCGACTCGTCCACGCTGGCGATGCCCTCGACCACGTCGCCGTCGCCCGGGATGACCTCCCCGGCCTCGACCACCACGACATCACCCTGCCGCAACTCCTGGGCGCCGACGGTGTCCCACCGGACCGCCATCTGCCCGGGCTGCCAGTCCTTCAGGCGGCGGGCGGTGGTGTCGCGCTTGGCCGCCCGCAACGTCGCGGCCTGGGCCTTGCCCCGCCCCTCGGCCACCGCCTCGGCCAGATTCGCGAACAACACGGTCAGCCACAACCACACCACGATCGCCCAGGCGAACAACGAGGAACCGATGATCGCCAGGCCCGTGGTGAGGAACGCACCGACCTCGACCACGAACATCACCGGATTACGCCACAACGTCACCGGATTCAGCTTCCGCAACGCCTCAGGCAACGACCTCACGAGTTGCCGGGGATCGAGCAGACCACCGCCCACCTTGCCGCCCTTCCCGGGAGCGGGTGCGCGGCCCGGAGCTTCCGGCGCCTGGAGCACTGTCATCACTGGATTCCTTCTGCGAGGGGGCCGAGCGCCAGAGCGGGGAGGAAGGTCAGCGCCACCACGGTGATCGTCACGCCGACGACCATGCCGACGAACTGCGGGCGGTGGGTGGGCAGCGTGCCCGCCGAGGCCGGTACGGGGGCCTGCCTGGCCAGCGATCCGGCGAGGCCGAGCACGAAGACGATCGGCAGGAACCGGCCGAAGGCCATGCACAGCCCGAGCGCGGTGTCGTACCAAGGGGTGTTCACGGTGATGCCGGCGAACGCCGACCCGTTGTTGTTGGAGGCGCTGGTGAACGCGTAGAGCACCTCGGACAGGCCGTGCGGCCCGGAGTTGAGCATGCTCGCCCGCTGTTCGGGCGAGGCCATGGCCAGCGCGGTGCCCACGAGCACGAGGGTCGGGGTGACCAGGAAGTACAGCGAGGCCAGCTTGATCTCGCGCGAGCCGATCCTCTTGCCCAGGTATTCCGGCGTACGACCCACCATCAGACCGGCCACGAAGACGGTGATCACCGCCAGCACGAGCATGCCGTACAGGCCGGAGCCGACGCCGCCGGGCGCGACCTCGCCCAGCATCATGTTGACCATCGTCATCATGCCGCCGAGCGGTGTGAAGGAATCGTGGAAGGAGTCCACGGCGCCGGTCGAGGTCAGCGTCGTCGCGGTGGCGAACGTGGCGGAGTCGGACACCCCCAGCCGGACCTCCTTGCCCTCCAACGCCGCGCCCACCGCCTGCGGGACGGTCGCGTGCCCGGCGATCTCGAACGTGTTGGTCAGCGCCACACTGGCCAGAGCCAGCACGGCCATGACGGCGACGATCGCGTAGCCCTGGCGCACCTGGCCCGCCATCCGGCCGAAGGTGCGCGGCAGTGCGACCGGGATCGCCAGGAGCAGGACGATCTGCAGCCAGTTCGTCCATCCCGCCGGATTCTCGAA
>NZ_MWJN01000241.1:0-1604 GCF_002027145.1 Microbispora sp. GKU 823
GGACTGGGTGAAGGTGTTGCGTTCGGGGTCGTAGCCCTTGTCGCAGACCTCGGCGTGGATGCGGTCGCGCAGGGCGCGCCAGCGCTCCACGTCACCGCGCCGGCCCAGCTCCTCGATGACACGGACCATGCGGTCGGCCGCGACCCAGGCCATGATCTTGGAGTGGACGAAGTGGCGGCGGGGGCCGCGCACCTCCCACAGCCCCTCGTCGGGCTGGTCCCAGTTGTGCTCGAAGAACTCCATGACCTTCGTGACCAGGGCCCAGGCGTGGTCGTCCGGCGCCATGCCCTGCTTGCGCGCCTGATAGAGGGCGTCGACGAACTCCCCGTAGATGTCGAGCTGGAGTTGCGTCGCCGCCCCGTTGCCGATCCGCACGGGCGTCGAGTTCTCGTAGCCGGACAGCCAGTCGAGCGTCATCTCCGGCAGGCGGCGTTCGCCGGCCACGCCGTACAGGACCTGGACGTCCTCGGGGCGGCCGGCGATGGCGCGCAGCAGCCAGGAACGCCAGGCGGCGGCCTCCTCGACGTATCCGGCGCCGGTCAGCGCGTCGAGCGTCATGGAGGCGTCGCGCAGCCAGCAGTAGCGGTAGTCCCAGTTGCGCACCCCGCCGATGTGCTCGGGCAGCGAGGTGGTCGGCGCGGCCACGATGCCGCCGGTCGGGCTGTAAGTGAGCGCCTTGAGCGTGATGAGCGAGCGGACCACGGCGTCGCGCCAGGGACCCCGGTAACCGCATCGGGAGACCCACTCCTCCCACAGGAGCCTGGTCTCGGCGAGCTGCTCCAGCGGGTCGATCCGCTCCGGCTCCGGCTGATGGGAGGGGTGCCAGGTGAACACGAACGGCACCCGCTGCCCGGCGGTCACCGTGAACGTCGCCTCATGCCGGTAGTCGCCGCCCCGGAGCGGGACTCCGGAGTGGATCCAGACCGAGTCGGGGCCGCCGATGGCGTGCAGGTGCCCGTTCCTGCGGCGCACCCAGGGGACGATGCGGCCGTAGTCGAAGCGGATGCGGATCTCCGTCGTGATCTCCACGGTGCCGGACAGGCCCTCCACGATCCGTACGAGATCGGGGTTGGCGTGCCGGGGCGGCATGAAGTCGATCACCTTGACCGCGCCCGTGGGCGTCTCCCAGACGGTCTCCAGGATGAGCGTGTCCTCGACGTACGCGCGGCGCGTGGCCTGCTCGTGTCCCGTGGGGGCCAGGCGCCAGAAGCCGTTGGACTCGTCGCCGAGCAGTCGCGTGAAGCAGGAGGGGGAGTCGAACCGCGGCAGGCACAGCCAGTCGATCGAGCCGTCCCGGCCGACGAGGGCGGCCGACTGCATGTCGCCCACCAGGGCGTAGTCCTCGATCCGCATGCCCGTCACGCTACCGGGCGCGGGCCGTCCGCTCATCCGCGAGTGCGGCTGTCACATGCTCATCACCTTCGCCGTGCCGGCGGCGTGTGCCTCTCCGCTCAGCGCCTGGGCGGTGTGGATCAGGTGGATGTGGCTGAACGCCTGGGGGAAGTTGCCGAGTTGGCGGCCTGTTTCGGGGTCGTATTCCTCGGCGAGGAGGCCGACGTCGTTGGTGAGGGCGATGAGGCGTTCGAAGAGTTCGACGGCGTCGT
>NZ_MWJN01000242.1:0-1591 GCF_002027145.1 Microbispora sp. GKU 823
TTCTGCCGGTCGGCGCCCTCGACCAGGGCGATCATCCGATCGATGAAGCTGTCCCCCGGCTTTTGGGTGATCCGCACGATGATCCGGTCCGACAACACCTTCGTGCCGCCCGTGACCGCCGAGCGGTCCCCGCCGGACTCGCGGATCACCGGGGCGGACTCTCCGGTGATCGCGGACTCGTCCACGCTGGCGATGCCCTCGACCACGTCGCCGTCGCCCGGGATGACCTCCCCGGTCTCGACCACCACGACGTCACCCTGCCGCAACTCCTGGGCGCCCACCGTGTCCCACCGGACCGCCGTCTGCCCGGGCTGCCAGTCCTTCAGGCGGCGGGCGGTGGTGTCGCGCTTGGCCGCCCGCAACGTCGCGGCCTGGGCCTTGCCCCGCCCCTCGGCCACCGCCTCGGCCAGATTCGCGAACAACACGGTCAGCCACAACCACACCACGATCGCCCAGGCGAACACCGAAGGATCGGTGATCGCCAGGCCCGTGGTGAGGAACGCGCCGACCTCGACCACGAACATCACCGGATTACGCCACAGCGTCACCGGATTCAGCTTGCGTACGGCGTCGGGCAGCGACCTCACGAGCTGCCGGGGATCGAGCAGACCGCCGCCGATCCTGCCGTTCGTGCGCCGTGATGACGTCGACATGGCTAGGAGAGTCCTTCCGCGAGCGGCGCGAGCGCGAGGGCCGGCAGGAACGTGAGGGCGACGAGGACGACCGTGACGCCGGCCACCATGCCGACGAACTGCGGGCGGTGGGTGGGCAGCGTCCCGGCGGAGACCGGCACCGGCGCCTGCCGGGCCAGCGACCCGGCCAGGGCGAGGATGAAGACGATCGGCAGGAACCGGCCGAAGGCCATGCACAGGCCGAGCGCCACGCACCACCAGGGCGTGCCCGCGGAGATCCCGGCGAACGCCGACCCGTTGTTGTTGGCCGCGCTGGTGAACGCGTAGAGGATCTCCGAGAGCCCGTGCGGGCCGCCGTTCAGCATGGCCGCGAGACCGGCCCGGTTGCCCATCGCCGCGGCCGTACCGGCGAGCACGAGGGCCGGGGTGACCAGGAAGTAGAGCGAGGCCAGCTTGATCTCGCGCGAGCCGATCTTCTTGCCCAGATACTCCGGCGTACGACCCACCATCAGACCGGCCACGAAGACCGTGATCACCGCCAGCACGAGCATGCCGTACAGGCCGGAGCCGACGCCGCCCGGCGCGACCTCGCCCAGCATCATGTTGACCATCGTCATCATGCCGCCCAGGGGCGTGAAGGAGTCGTGGGCGGAGTCGGCGGCACCGGTCGAGGTCAGCGTGGTGGCGGCGGCGAAGGTCGCGGAGCCGGGCACGCCGAAGCGGACCTCCTTGCCCTCCAGTGCAGCCCCGGCGGCCCGGGTGACCGTGGCGCCGCCCGAGGCCTCGAAGACGTTCGTCAACAGCACGCTCACCAGGGCGATCATCGCCATGACGGCGAGGATCGCGTGTCCCTGACGCACCTGGCCGACCATGTGGCCGAACGTGCGCGGCAGTGCGACCGGGATCGCCAGGAGCAGGACGATCTGCAGCCAGTTCGTCCATCCCGCCGGATTCTCGAA
>NZ_MWJN01000243.1:0-1548 GCF_002027145.1 Microbispora sp. GKU 823
CCGTCGCCGTCGCCGTCGCCGTCGGGTGGGCCGTGGCCGCCGTCGTCGACCTACTCCAATCCGGTGTTGTGGGAGGACCTGGCCGACATCGACGTGTTCCGGGTGGACGACACCTACTACTACTCGGCCTCCACGATGCACTACTCGCCCGGCGCGCCGATCCTGCGCTCCTACGACCTGGTCAACTGGGAGTACGCCGGTCACTCGGTGCCCAAGCTGGACTTCGGGTCGAAGTACGACCTGAACGGCGGGCGGGCGTACGTCAACGGGATCTGGGCGTCGTTCCTGAACTACCGCAAGAGCAACAAGACCTTCTACTGGGGCGGATGCATCGACTTCAGCAAGACCTACATCTACACCGCCACCTCGGTGGAAGGCCCGTGGAACCGGCACACCACGATCGACAAGTGCTACTACGACGCCGGACTGCTCATCGACGACAACGACACCATGTACGTCGCCTACGGCAACACGAACATCAGCGTGGCCCAGCTGTCGGCCGACGGCAAGAGCGAGGTCCGCAGCCAGCAGGTGTTCTCCACCCCCTCCAGCGTGGGCACCCTGGAAGGGTCGCGGATGTACAAGCGGGGCGGCGCCTACTACATCTTCTTGACCCGCCCGGCCAACGGGCAGTACGTACTGAAGTCCACCAACGGCCCCTTCGGCCCGTACGAGATGCGCCAGGTGCTGCTGAACATGGGGGGCCCGGTCTCCGGCGGCGGGGTGCCGCACCAGGGCGGGCTGGTCCAGACCCAAAACGGCGCCTGGTACTACATGGCCTTCCAGGACGCCTACCCCGGCGGCCGCATCCCCGTCCTGGCCCCGATCACCTGGACCTCCGACGGCTGGCCCACGGTGCAGACCGTGAACGGCGCGTGGGGCGGCTCCTACCCCTACCCCAACGTGCCGCGCCCGCCCCGGCAGGTGAAGCCGCCGACCGGGACCGACACCTTCACCGGCACCCAGCTGGGACCCGAATGGGAGTGGAACCACAACCCCGACACCACCAAGTACAGCGTGGGCAACGGGCTGCGGCTGCAGACCGCCACGGTGACCGGCGACCTGTACTCGGCCCGCAACACCCTCACCCACCGCATCCTGGGCCCGTCCTCGACCGCGACGATCCAGCTGGACTACTCGGCCATGCGCGACGGTGACCGGGCCGGGCTGGCGATGCTGCGCGACTCCTCGGCCTGGATCGGCGTCAGGCGCGACAACGGCCAGACCCGCCTGGTCGCCACCAACAACCTGACCATGAACAGCAGCTGGCAGACCACCAGCACCGGCACCGAGGTCGCGAGCACGCCCATCTCCGGCGGACGGATCTGGCTGCGGGTCAACGCCGACATCCGCCCGGGCACCGGCCGCCAGGCCCGGTTCTCCTACAGCACCGACGGAGTGAACTTCACCTCCTTCGGACCGGCCTTCACCATGGGCAACGCCTGGCAGTTCTTCATGGGCTACCGGTTCGCCATCTTCAACTACGCCACCCAATCCCTGGGCGGCGCCGTCACCGTCAACCGCTTCGACCTCACCACCCCGTAACAC
>NZ_MWJN01000244.1:0-1459 GCF_002027145.1 Microbispora sp. GKU 823
TACTCCATGCCGGTCCCGACCAGCGGCGCCTCGCTCTTCAGCAAAGGCACCGACTGACGCTGCATGTTCGAACCCATCAGCGCACGGTTGGCGTCGTCATGCTCCAGGAACGGAATCATGGCCGTCGCCACCGACACCATCTGACGCGGCGACACGTCCATGTAGTCGACCTCGGACGGGTGGACGGCCTCGAACTCGCCGCCCTTGCGGCGGGCGAGCACGCGGGTCTCGGCGAAGGTGCCGTCGGCGTTCAGGGCCGTGTTGGCCTGCGCCACGACGTGCCGGTCCTCCTCGTCCGCGGTCAGGTAGTCGATCTCGTCGGTGACCCGGCCGTCGACGACGCGGCGGTACGGGGTCTCGACGAAGCCGAACGAGTTGACCCGCCCGAAGGAGGACAGCGAGCCGATCAGACCGATGTTCGGGCCTTCCGGCGTCTCGATCGGGCACATGCGGCCGTAGTGGGAGGGGTGCACGTCGCGGACCTCGAAGCCGGCCCGCTCACGCGACAGACCACCCGGGCCCAGGGCGGACAGGCGCCGCTTGTGCGTCAGGCCGGCCAGCGGGTTGGTCTGGTCCATGAACTGCGACAGCTGCGAGGTGCCGAAGAACTCCTTGATCGACGCCACGACCGGGCGGATGTTGATCAGGGTCTGCGGCGTGATCGCCTCGACGTCCTGCGTGGTCATGCGCTCGCGGACGACGCGCTCCATACGGGCCAGGCCCAGGCGGACCTGGTTCTGGATGAGCTCGCCCACCGTGCGCAGACGACGGTTGCCGAAGTGGTCGATGTCGTCGGTCTCGACGACCACCGAACCGTCCGGGCCCATCGTCTCCTCACCGGCGTGCAGCCGGACGAGGTATTCGATGGTGGACACGATGTCCTCGTCGGTCAGCGTGCCCTGGGTGATGTCGGCCTGGACGCCCAGCTTCTTGTTGATCTTGTAACGGCCGACCTTGGCGAGGTCGTAGCGCTTCGGGTTGAAGTACAGGTTCTCCAGCAGCGCCTGCGCCGACTCCTTGGTCGGCGGCTCACCCGGACGCAGCTTGCGGTAGATGTCCAGCAGCGCGTCGTCCTGGCCGGAGGTGTGGTCCTTCTCCAGCGTCGCCCGCATCGACTCGTACTGACCGAAACGCTCCAGAATCTGGTCGCTGGTCCAGCCGAGCGCCTTCAGCAGCACGGTGACGGGCTGCTTGCGCTTGCGGTCGATGCGCACGCCGACACTGTCGCGCTTGTCGATCTCGAACTCGAGCCACGCGCCGCGCGACGGGATCACCCGGCAGCCGAACAGGTCCTTGTCGGAGGTCTTGTCGACCGAACGGTCGAAGTAGACACCCGGGGACCGGACGAGCTGGGAGACCACGACACGCTCGGTGCCGTTGATGATGAAGGTGCCCTTCGACGTCATGAGCGGGAAGTCGCCCATGAACACCGTCTGGCTCTTGATCTCACCTGTGGTGT
>NZ_MWJN01000245.1:0-1409 GCF_002027145.1 Microbispora sp. GKU 823
GGTCACGTCCAGGGAAGTGGTGTACGAGCTGCCACCGCGTGATCCGTTTCTGCAGGTTATGCGGTGAGGCTGTCCGGGAGCTGTTCCTGGTCCGGTGTGTCGCCGGGGATCACCCGTAGGCGGGCTTTGGCCAACACGTCCAGGCCTATGTAGCGGCGGGCTTCGGTCCACTCGTCGGTCTGCTCGGCCAGCACGGCACCGACCAGGCGGATGATCGCCTGCCGGTTCGGGAAAATGCCCACGACGTCGGTGCGGCGGCGGATCTCCTTGTTCAGCCGCTCCTGCGGGTTGTTCGACCAGATCTGCTTCCAGATCTCCCGGGGAAACTGGGCGAAGGCCAGCAGGTCATCGCGGGCGGCGTCCAGGTGGTCGGCGGCTGCCGGGTACTTCGCCTGAAGAGCGTCGATAACCCAGGAATGTTGGGTGTGCACCTGCTCGGCGGTCGGCTGATCGAAGATGGTGCGCACCAGCGTCGCCACCCACGGCTGCGCCGACTTCGGGACGGTCGTGAGCAGGTTGCGCAGGTAGTGGGTGCGGCAGCGCTGCCAGGAGGCTCCGGGGAGGGTGGCGCCGATCGCCTCGACCAGCCCGAGGTGGGCATCGGAGATGACCATCTGCACCCCGGACAGGCCGCGGGCGACCAAGCCGCGCAGGAATGCCAGCCAGCCGGCGCCGTCCTCCCGCGAGGTGACCTCCAAGCCGAGGATCTCCCGTTGCCCGTTGGCGTTGACCGCGGTGGCGACCAGGGCGTGCACGTTGACCGTCCGGCCGCCTTCGCGGACCTTCTGGGTGAGGGCGTCCAGCCACACGAAGGTGTACGGGCCGCCGTCCAAGGCCCGGGTGCGGAAGGCCTCCACCTGCTCATCGAGCACCTTGGCCATCGCCGAGACCTGGCTCTTGGAGATCCCTGCGATACCGAGTTGCTCAACCAGCTTGTCCACCCGCCGGGTCGACACTCCCAGCAGGTAGGACGTGGCCACGACGCTGACCAGGGCTTGCTCGGCACGCCGACGACGTTCCAGCAGCCAGTCCGGGAAGTAGGAGCCCTGCCGCAGTTTCGGGATGGCCAGCTCGACCGTGCCCGCGCGGGTGTCCCACTCCCGCTTGCGGTAACCGTTACGGGAGTTGGTCCGCTCGCTGCTGCGCTCGCCGTAGGAGGCGCCGCATAGGTTGTCGGCTTCGGCCGACATCAACGCCTCGGCCATGGTCTTCACCATGGATCGCAACAGATCCGGATCCTGCGCCTGGATCTGCTCCGCCAGCCACGCGCCAGGGTCCACACTGTCGTTCACGCCATCGCTTTCTTCTCCTTCGATCTTGACTTCGCAATCACGAAGGATCACGCGATGGCCGTCCTCATTTCACGACGCCACGCCTCTACCAGCGGAAACTCTTACACCACTCCCGTG
>NZ_MWJN01000246.1:0-1369 GCF_002027145.1 Microbispora sp. GKU 823
GTGCCGACGGCGGGGAAGACCTTGAGCACCGCGCCGACTCCGTCCGCCGTGCAGTACGGCCTGGCTCCGCTGACGCCCTCCAGTTCGCCGACCGCCTTGGATCGCGCGCACACCTGGGTGAGCAGGCTCTGCTTGCCGGTGTCGGGGTTGCCCTCGTCGTCCGTGGCTCCCGCCACCGGGAGAGTGTCGAGGACGTCCTCGGGGCCGAGGTTGCTCGCGGCGGTGGAGGTCGGGTCGTACCCGTCGCCCGCGGCCGAGGGCCGGCTCTGGAAGTACTTCTCGACCGGGTTGCCGTCCTTGTCGGTGAAGCTCTGGCCGACGAGGGCGCTGCCCACGTCCCTGCCGCCCTCGCGCAGAATCGAGCCGTCGGCCCTGTGGGGGAGGAGGACCTGGGCGATGCCGGTCACCAGCAGGGGATACAGCCCGCCGAGGATCACCGTGAGCACGGCGACGGCCCGGACCGCCGCGAGGTGCCGGCGGAGCGTGTTCGGCAGGCGTTCCATCATGTTCGCAGCCATCAGGACATCCCCGGGAGGAGTTGGACGAGCAGGTCGATGAGCTTGATGCCGAGGAACGGGACGGCGATGCCGCCGAGGCCGTAGATGGTCAGGTTGCGGCGCAGCAGCCTGGACGCGCTGGAGGGGCGGTAGCGGACGCCGCGCAGGGCGAGGGGGATCAGCGCGACGATGACCAGGGCGTTGAAGATCACCGCGGACAGGATGGCCGACTGGGGGCTGTGCAGCCGCATGACGTTCAACGCCTCCAGCCCGGGGTAGACCGCGGTGAACATGGCCGGGATGATCGCGAAATACTTCGCGATGTCGTTGGCGATGGAGAACGTGGTCAGCGCCCCCCGGGTGATCAGCAGTTGTTTGCCGATCTCGACGATCTCGATGAGCTTGGTGGGGTTGGAGTCCAGGTCGACCATGTTCCCGGCCTCCTTGGCCGCCGAGGTGCCGGTGTTCATGGCCACCCCGACATCGGCCTGGGCCAGGGCGGGAGCGTCGTTGGTGCCGTCGCCGGTCATCGCGACCAGCCGCCCGCCCTCCTGCTCCTTGCGGATGAGGGCGAGTTTGTCCTCGGGTGTGGCCTCGGCCAGGAAGTCGTCCACCCCGGCCTCGCGGGCGATGGCCTTGGCAGTGAGCGGGTTGTCCCCGGTGATCATCACGGTGCGGATGCCCATGCGGCGCATCTCGTCGAACCGCTCCCGCATGCCCTGTTTGACGACGTCCTTGAGGTGGATCACCCCCAGCACCCGGGCCGCACCACCGCCGGACACCTCGCCCACGACCAGTGGGGTGCCGCCGGAGGCGGAGATCCCGTCGACCAGGTGACCGACCTCGCCGGTGGGGTGGCCGCCGTTGTCGCG
>NZ_MWJN01000247.1:0-1357 GCF_002027145.1 Microbispora sp. GKU 823
GCCCAGCGCGGGGGCGGACGAGCAGAGGGGCGCGGCGCGAAGGCGAGCGGGTTCCCGCGCGCGCGGGCGGGCAGGTCGCCGGGCGCGGCGTGGTCGCCGCGGGTGAGCACGCCCCGGCCCATCCGCCCGCCGCGCGCGAGCAGGTCGATCCACGCGACCGTGTAGCGGTGGCCGTCGTCGGTCGCGGCCATCGTCTCCAGGGTCTGGTCGAGGTCGCGGGTGCGCTCGACGTCCACCCGCATCCACGCGGACTCGATCGGCACGCACTGGAACGTCGCCTCGACGACGACGCCGGTCAGCCCCATGCCGCCCACGGTGGCCCAGAACAGGTCGTCGCCCGGTTCGAGCGTACGCACGCCTCCGTCGGCGGTGAGCAGGCGCAGCGAGCGCAGGTGGGCCCCGAAGGAGGAGTCCACGTGGTGGTTCTTGCCGTGCACGTCGGCCGCGACGGCCCCGCCGACCGTGACGTACCGGGTGCCGGGGGTCACCGGCACGAACCAACCGCGCGGGACGAGCGCGGTCATGAGGTCGTGCAGGCTGACCCCCGCCGACGCGGTGACGAGCCCCGTGGCACTCAGGCTCCACGACGGCTGGAGCGCTGTGCAGTCGAGCACGAGTCCGCCCGCGTTCTGCGCGGCGTCGCCGTACGCGCGGCCGAGGCCGCGGGCCACGACCCCTCGACGGCCCGCCTTCGCCACGAGCGCGGCGGCCTCCTCGGCGGTGCGCGGGCGGGCCAGCGTCGCGCGCGTGGGCGCGGTGCGCCCCCATCCCGTCAGCAGTGTCATGCCAGTTGGATACCGCACGCCAGCAGGATCAGCATCAGCGCGAGGAAGACCTGGAGCGGCCGGTCACGCAGCACCAGTTCCTCGGGTTCCTCCCCCACGCCACGGTCGACCAGCAGCGCGTGCCGCAGCACGACCAGCACGAACGGCACGATGCTGAGCGCGCAGAACGCCTTGGCCGGCCCGGTGTGCTCCTGGAGCGCCCACAGGCAGTAGGTGACGATCATCGCCCCCGAGGCCATGACGCGCACGTGACCGAGATAGCTCGCGGTGTACGTCTCCAGGGTGGCCCGGGCGACCTGGCCGTCCCCGGGCCTGGCGCGGAGTTCGGCCTCGCGCTTGCCGGCCACCAGCAGCAGCGAGCCGAGCGAGACGACGACCAGGAACCAGCTCGTCACCGGCACGGACACGGCGACCGCCCCCGCGTACGCGCGCACGACGTGGCAGCCGGCCACGGCGACCAGGTCCACCACGGGCTGGTGCTTGAGCCAGAGGGTGTAGGAGAAGGTGAGCGCCAGATAGGCGGCGACGACGGCGGCGAGCGGCCACCCGCCCGCCAGCCCGGCGAGCAGGCC
>NZ_MWJN01000248.1:0-1357 GCF_002027145.1 Microbispora sp. GKU 823
GTCGGGGTGGGAGGCCGGGGAGCGTTCGGGCAACCGGCCGGAGATGAGCGCGGCGGCCCAGGCGCCGTCCGGATCGCTGTCGACGAGCAGGGCACGGACGAGCAGGCTCAGCGGGATCGCCAGCAGCGCGCCGAGCGGACCGAGCACCCACGCCCAGACGATCAGCGAGAGGAACGTGGCCGTGGTGGACAGCCCCACGGCGTCACCCAGGAACTTCGGCTGGATGAACGACTGGATCACCACGTTGATCGCGATGTACGCCACGATCACCAGCAGCATCGTCTTGGGCCCGCCTTCCAGCAGCCCGAGCAGCGCCGGCGGGATGAGGCCCAGGATGAACCCGATGTTCGGGATGTAGTTCGTGATGAGGGCGAGCACCCCCCACAGCAGCGGGAGCGGCACGTCCAGCACGTACAACGCGATGACGTCCAGGACCGAGCAGATGAGGCCGAAGACGGTCGAGACGATCAGGTAGCGGCGGGTCCTGTACGTGAAACTCTTGAGCGCACGGGCGAGGGCGGGCCGTTCGGCCGAGGCGGCGTCCACGATCCGGGCGAACACGGGGGCGTCGAGGCTCATTGCCAGCAGCAGTACGACGATCAGGAACAGGCTCGACAGCACTCCCAGAAGGCTGCTCAACACGCTCTGCGCGACGCCGATCACTTTCCCGAAATCGAGCGACGACAGTGCCTTGTTGAGCTGTTCACTCCCATAGCCGAGGCCCGCCGCCCAGTGCTGAAGGTCGGCCACCATCGCGTTGAACTGGTCCGCGTACGTGGGAGCCAGGATGGCGAGCTGCGCGGCGGCGAGGCTGAGCACCGCGACCATGCCGAGCAGGACCAGCAGCACCACGGCGAGGGGAACGGCCACCTGCAGCCACACCGGAGACTTGTGGCGGGCCAGCCAGCCACGTATCGGGGAGACGGCGATGACGAGAGTCAGCGCCAGGACGACCGGGCCGACGATCGAGCCCACCGCCTGGATGCCGGCGAGGGTGATCACTGCGGCCGCGGCACAGACCAGCACGATCAGGGCACGAGGGAACCCCTGTCGAGTCACGTCCCGTTCCTACCCCTTCTCCTTGTGGAAAGGCTGTGCAAGGTGGATCAGTCGTAGCACGCCCCGGCCCCTACCCTTGCCCGCGCGGGTGAGTCGTGACGGGAATGAAGCCGGGCCGCACGCCGTTCGATTCGCACGGAACTTCCATCCTGTGGATGACCTGCGGGAATAGGCCACCGGCCGGGTGCGTTGGAGCTTACCCGGGCCAAGTCGCCGGCAGGCCCTGGTAATCTTGTGGTGTCGGCGCGGTTCGGCGCACTCCTCTTCGATCACTTCGGTGGTTGTCTTGTGTGTGCGG
>NZ_MWJN01000249.1:0-1298 GCF_002027145.1 Microbispora sp. GKU 823
CGTTGCCGGTGAACTGCCACCAGTTCATGTTGAACAGGTAGCCGCTGCCGCCGGTGAATCTGAGGTACAGGTCGTGGGTGCCGGTCGCGCCGGTGACGGGGCAGGAGACGGTGGTCCAGGTCTGCCAGCCGCCGGTGCCGGGGACGTCGCAGGTGCCCATGAGGGTGCCGGTGACGCCGTCGCGGCGGACTTCGATCTTTCCGCCGGCGGCGCCGGAGGCGACCCGGGCGGTGAAGGTGGTCGCTCCGGTGCCGAAGGCGACGCCCTTGACCTTGATGTAGTCGCCGTTGTCGATGAAGCCGACGTTCATCCCGCCTCCGCCGTCGCTGGAGGGTTCGGTTTCGACGCCGGATTCCCAGGCGATGGTCTCGGCCTCCTGGCGGGTGTAGGGGTTCAGGGTGCCGATCTGGGGTGCGCCGGTGGAGGTCATGGTGATGGTCGGGATGGTGCCGTCGGCGTTGTAGCTGAACTTCTCCACCGCGACCGAGCGGGTGTAGCCGCCGCCGCCCGGCAGGGCGCCGTTGTGGTAGAAGAAGTACGATCCGCCCTGGTAGTCGATGACGCCGGGGTGGTTGGTGAAGCTGCCGCCCTGGGTGGGCATGATCGTTCCGCGGTAGGTCCACGGTCCGGTGGGGCTGGGGGCGGTGGAGTAGGCGATGAACTCCGAGCAGCATTTGGCCGCGAAGACGATGTAGTACAGGCCGCCTCGTTTGTAGACCCAGGGGCCTTCTTCGAACAGGGTGGGCCGGTTGGCGTCGCCGGTGCGGGTGCCGAACCCGGCGGTGGTGAGGGCGATCTTGGTGGGGCTGCCGGAGTAGGAGATCATGTCGGCGTTGAGCTTGACGTACCACAGGTTGGGGTTGCCCCAGTAGAGGTAGGCCTGGCCGTTGTCGTCGATGAACACGGTGGGGTCGATCTCGCCGTTTTCGACCAGCGGGTGTCCGAGGGCGTCTTTGAAGGGGCCGGTGGGGCTGTCGGAGACGGCCACGCCGATGGCCATCCTGCCGGTCGCCCGGTTGGTGGTGGGGACGTACCAGTAGAACTTGCCGTTGCGGTAGACGGCCTGCCCCGCCCACGCATCGGATTTGGCCCAGCTGAAGGTGGCGACGCTGAGCGGTGAGCCGTGGTCGGTCCAGTTGACCATGTCCGCCGACGACCAGACCCGCCAGTCCTTCATGGTGAAGTACGTCGATCCGTCTTCGTCGTGCCCGGTGTAGAGGTAGACCCGGCCGTTGTAGACCAGCGGCGCCGGGTCGGCGGTGTAGATGGTCTGGATGATCGGGTTGTCCGCCCTGGCC